>NZ_JBBOZS010000003.1:0-60931 GCF_038008735.1 Margalitia sp. FSL K6-0131 | reverse complement strand
TAATTCGGATTTTATATTTACATAACAATCTTTATCCAAAATATCCAACTCCTTTGTGCCAAATAATCTTCGTACTATGCAACAGTACCTTCACCTAAACACTTTTCACATTCTTGCCAATCGGTTCCTCGTTCGTTAGAAAAATAGCCCTCACCCTTGCATTCATTACAAACTTTTTCCATTATCCAAAACCTCCAATTTATTATCCAAATTAGATTTTTAATGAACCAAAACTACAATATTACTATCCAAACTAAGCATTAACTTCGTACTGTACAGCATCCAGTTAGTTGTTTTCTTATGCCTTTTCAACGATTTCAATTCTATCTTGCCAATGTTCTAAACCTGCATAACTACTACTTCCGTTTTGTTTTCCAATAAAGCCACCATCACGCTGTACTACTGTATAGGTGATGTTTTTGTCACCCATATGGTAAATGTTACCCTCATAGATTCTCTTACCATTCTTGTCTTTTAAGCCTGTATATTGCATTAAAATTCTCTCCTTTACTTAGTGAACAGTATGGTTCAACTACGCTAGATTCAATTCTTTAATGATTTTTCCTACTACTTTACGAACCCTATTATTAAAGTTCGTTTCTCCATACTGGGTGTTCAGAACAATTTCCTCATTTAAATCCCTTGTTAAATCTAATGTAATGATATAACTGTAATTTACGGGAGATATGTGTAATCTCTGATTTTCATCATCAATAACTGCGTATACTTCTTCGAAATCAGTAATAGGAAATTTAAGTAGCTTTGCTTTCATATCTTTTCACTCTCCTTTACATAATGGTTCCACAGTACATCAAATTCGTAACGTGTATTAATCTAATCTTTCAATATTTGATCTTCTAATAATTACTATTCGATTGGAAAATCATAATAAGTCATAACCTGATACATTTCTCCGAGTTCCCGTAAAATTTCTCGATAAGATAAACCACGTTCAAGCACCCATTCATGAACAAAGGTATTCAATTTTTCTTTTTCACCATTTATTAAATACATAATGTTTTGATGTATAAATACTAATTGTTCTTTTCTATCCAAAACTTCAGGATTAAAGTTCTTAATAATCCAATGTAAGCTATCATATATTTCTTGCTTGTATGATCCTTCACTGAATAACGACATTTCTATCACTCCTTATTTTTTTTAAAACTCCATGCTAATTGTGTCAGATAGTTATTCTACTATAAATCATCTTCTTTTATGAAGTATTCTTTATACACCGAACTATTTTTAATATCCTCGCTTAAATACCTCATGACTTCTATAGTATCCGTTACATGTGTTTCCTTTGGGTTTTGTTCTGCTAATACTTCATATATTTCAGTTAACTCGTCTGATATTTCAACACCTTCATTACGTGCTGTGTAATAAAGAGCCTTAAAGATAATATCAGCTTGTATATCGGAAATAGGCTTATTCATTTATGCTCCTCCTCTTTGTCGCATTTCGGGTCTACTTTGTTACTCTATTTCATCTGCATTCATAAGTTTATTACATTTAGGACACTTTTGTTTAACTAATATTATTGTGGAAAACATAAACTCCCCACAGTCTTTACAAGAATATTCAATCATTATACATTCTTCTTGTAATTTTACCATTTGCCCCTCCTATAACTCAATTCATATTTTACACTATAATTTACATTCCTTTTCCTATAGTATAGCGCTTTTATATTTGTAAAACAAGAGTATACCTATAGTTTACACAAAACAAAGTTAGTAAGAATAGTACTTTTACTATTAATGATATTCCTACTAACTTTAGTATTTGGAAAATATCTATTATAAAAAAGCTAAAGTGAAATAGAACATGATTGAGATATAAATGAATCAAAATCAAAGTAGAGCATATTAAGAAAAAATGCACTTTAAGGAAAAATCTATTAATTAAAAATAAAATTATAAAAAAACATTTTAAAAGAAAAAAAGTAAAATGGAGTTGTTTCTTGATAAATGTTCTTTATTTATATGAGGAAAGAAAGTTACCTAAAAAAAGTGTATATATAATAGGAAGAAACTCGGTATAAAAATTAGAATTGTTGAGCGATATTTAAATAGTAAGCTTCCTGTTTTTTAGTATTTGTATTAAAACAATTAGATAAGTATCTCTTTTAAATAAACACAATTTCTTATATAATAAGAACAAGTGTTCTCATTGAAAAGGAGTGAATAATGATGGATTTTGATAAAATAAAAGATCGTGGCTTAAAAAAGTGGAATGGATTTTTCATGTCCGAGCATGTGGAAGGAATAAAGCAAATTTGGATTGATGAGAAACGAATTCAAAAGCCTTTGTTAGATGATTACCAGGTGCAAGAATTTGAGGAACGGATTCACTTTGCGAAAGAAAAAAAACTTAGAATAGAGTTTACTGTTTTCGACAATGGATTTACTGAAGTGTTTAATGGTAAGATACATTCTTTTGACCAAATCAAACATCAAATAAAGCTTTTATTGGATGACAATTCTTTTGAGTACATTTTATTTGGTGAAATTATGGATGTGCAGATAAAAGACTAGAACCGTCTACGGACGGTTTTTATTATTTGTAGATATATTGCAGTACATTAAAAAAATACTACTTTTCCTGCAATTATTATATTTACTACTTTTACTAATGGTAGTATAATATATATTAAAATAGATAATCAGTATTTAAGGAGGAAAATATGATTACGGCAAAAAGTTACTTTAGTGGTGCAGGCGGAATGGATTTAGGCATGATAGAAGCAGGGATTCATGTTCTTGAATCTTTTGAAATTGATAAGACTGCATGTGAAACTTTAAGAAGGAATTTTACACATAAAGTAAATGAAAGTGATATTACGAAGATCACAGTATTAGACCAACAAGAAGCCGACGTATATATTGGTACATTTCCTTGTACTAAATATAGCAATATTGCTGATATTCACGGGACACGAACCGGGGACGATTTATTTCTTCATTTTTTTCGTCACGTAGCATTGGCTCAACCAGAAGTTTATATAGTAGAGAATGTTCCTGGAATGAGAAAATTCCAAGTCGTTATGGAATGTCTTACTAAACTACCCAATTATTATGTTAGGGTGGAATGTCCTGTCAATGCAAATATGTGGCTTCCACAGGAAAGAAAAAGATTAATAGTCATTGGTACTAAAAGGCCTTTTTATAGTTTAAGATATCCTGAAAGTAGACCCGTAAGAATGAGAGATATTATTGATGTTGGCACAGAGGTGTATACACCTGATTACGTTCTTAGGCGTTTAAATGGGATGTATCGTGACAAGCCTATAATCACCGACTTAGATGGAATTGCTCCTACTTGCGTGGCTCATTATGCAAAAGATAGATCAACAAGACTTATTAACGATGGGGTATCTGTAAGACCTTATTCGGTAAGAGAATATGCTAGGTTACAAGGTTTTCCCAATTGGTTTGAGTTTGCAGGGACAGATAATGACGCATATAGACAGATAGGTAATGCGGTACCTACTTTTATGGGAAGATGGATTGGAACCGAAATTAAGAGATATTTCAACGACTATTCTAGGGCTTCTTAGTCGTTGAAAGAAGGGGTGTATGTGTTGAAAGAGTCAATTGGTACTAAATTAAGACTAATGAGGTTCGCGAAAAATATTACCCAGAAAGAAGTAGCAGAAAAGTTAGGAATCAACATAAACACAGTAAGTGCTTATGAAAACGATAAAATTAAGCATGAGATAGGTTTAGTAAAGAGATTTATAAAGTTATATAATGAATAGCCTATTACGTGCAGTATTAATATTTTGGTCTAAAAATATAAAATTTATACCTTACTATATAAAAGTTTTTTGAAGCAGAAAGAGGGGAACACTTAGATGGATAATAGGAATGATGGAATAATAAAAAAAATAAAAGGGCTACTTGCTATAGCTAACGACAATAAAAATGATGAAGAATCCCAATCAGCTTTTATAATGGCACAGAAATTAATGATTAAATATGATATCTCGATGGGGGAAGTTGAATCTAAAAAAGAAAGCCAAGATATTAAGCAAGGACAAGTTACGGTACATAAGAAGCTTTTTTGGTGGGAAAGAAAACTAGCGATCATTATTTCTAACAATTTTAGAGTGAAATTCTTTTATAATAATAAACATTTGAATGGTCAAAAGAAAATCAAAAGAGCAATCGTTTTTTTAGGTTTTGACAGGGATGTTGAATTGGCCAAAGAAATGTATGTTTTAGCATATGACGTTTTAACATTTTATACAAAGCAGTTTGTAGAAGAACAATATAAAGATAAAGGTTTCTTTAGAGATCATGGAAAGACGGCGGATTACAAGAATTCTTATATTCGGGGGTTTCTGGAGGGAATGGATACTCGTTTTAAAGAGCAGGTAGAAAAAATGAAACAAGAATTTGGTTTAATGGTTTTACTACCTGTTGAGGTTCAATCTGCATATGATGAAATGTTCGCGGGGACCAAGGGTATAGGTTTTCAGTTGCCGCCAATAGGAGAAATTCAAGCTTATCAAAGAGGGTTTAGCGAAGGGAATCAAGTCGATTATACAAGATCTTCAATAGATGATGAAATTGTAATGAACTGATGTAAGGAGAGTTTAATATATGAGAGCAAAAAGAAAATTATCTTTAGAACAACTAATAGAAAGTAATAAAAAAGAGATAATGAGCAATAAGGAATATATCAGGAACATAGAAGAAAGAATTGATAATAAGCATCAAAGTAATATGAAAAGGGAGTAGCAATTAGCTACTCCCTTTAATTTGTCAAATGTAAATTTAATAATTATTTTAGTGCACTTATTACTATTAGTTTATTTACTAAAAGTAGTAAAAGTAGTATAATGATATTAAGAAATCCCGAAAGGAAGGAATAAACAGTATGCAATATTTAGATGAAACTCTTCGATTTATAGTTGATGAAGATTACCCGAACAAAGTGACTGATTACTATTCTCTTTCTCTAAAGGAAATAGAAGCTATATTAAACATCCAGCCAGTTAATAAAGAAAGAATAGCGAACGAGAAAATGATCCAATTTACTACGGTTGATGATTGGTTCCAAGTAAAAGGCGAATTAGATTTTTTAAGGGGATTGGAGGACTATCATCGTATGATTTCGATTTTCGGTTATGAAATAGTGGATGACCATTATATACGAATCTATTACAAACAAACAATTTCATTTAGTTAGAAGATTCCAGAATAATAGTAATTATAATATAGGTACTATGTTTACTAAATAACCTACTAATAGTATATTTATTATAAGTACTAATAATAGTATAATTTGATTAGGGAATAAAATAGGGGGTAGTAAAAATGCAGGTTATTATTCAAAAGAAGTGGATGGGAATTGAAATTTATACAGTTGGAAGAAAACCAAAAAAATACTCAGCGAAATGGACTAAAAAAAAGTGTGCTTCTGAGAGCGAGAGGAAATGAGATATGGAAAAATGTACGTTTTGCGGAAGAGAGTTTGAATGTAATACAAAGTTTGTGGGTGGCTATACGATTTTGGAAGTGTGTACAGATTGTGAGATTGAAATTTTAGATGAGGAATAAAGGAGAGGGGTGTTTCTCTTCCTCCCTCTTCTTTCATATCGTTTATTACTAATTTATCTTTGGGACACATTCCCTTTGTTCTTAGTTTAATTTTCGGTAGGGGAGATACTATTCTTATTACATTGAGTAACATTACTAATAATACTATTCCCATTACGTTGAGTAACATTACTAATAATACTATTTTTGTACCTATATAATTTGGAGGGATGAAGGTTGATAAAGATTCTTGAGTTATTTGGAGGAATAGGAGCACCTCGTAAGGCGCTTATAAATCTAGGTATTAATCATAAATGTATTGATTATGTAGAATGGCAACCCAATAGAGTTAAAGCTTATAACGCATTATATGACCATTTACATCAACCTCAAGATGTAAGAGGCTGGAACTTAAAACCTGATATTTTGGTACATGGTTCACCTTGCCAGGATAACAGTAGGGGGAATATAAAAAGAAAAGGAGTCGCAAAGGATTCTCGCTCCCAATTAATGATTGAGACATTACGGATTATCAAAGAAATGGGTACATGGAAACCAAAAGTAGTCATTTGGGAGAATGTAAAAGGAGTACTTGATCGTAATGTAATACCTATTTTTAATTATTATCTACAGGAAATGAAGAATTTAGGTTATACGAATTCCTTCGATGTTTTGGACGCTCGAAATTTTGGCATTCCACATGCAAGAGAAAGAGTTTTCTGTATTTCTTTATTAGGCAATGCAATGTTTGATTTTAGTAAGTTGCAACATCAACCTATGAGAAGCATAAATGAGTTTTTGGAATATGGACCGAATGATAATATTCCAGAACAATATCTTATCACCGTTCCTTCAATGCTTAGTAAAATTAAAGAATTTAATCCAAAGCCAATAGGAAGATATAAGAGACAATTAGATGTTATTGAAAACTATTGCTATACAATAACCGAAAGACAAGATCGTTGTCCAAACGCAGGTATTATTCGATTAAATCAGCCACAATATCGCTATTTGACAGAGCGAGAATGTTGGAGATTGCTTGGGTTTAATGATGAAGATTTTGAACTTATGTTAAAAGAGTTTCCGACAAAAGAAGGTAAACGTAATGCAACACTTTATGCTTTAGCTGGTAATAGTATTGTAGTTCAGGTGCTTGAAGCAATATTCAAAGTGATCATCAATGAGGACTACGGAACAGAACTAATTGCTGATTCAAGTGGGCAATTACAACTTGTATGTTGATGTTAATAGGAATAAAAAAATTAAAAAAAATATAAATACTATCTTTACTATTTGTACTACTTTTAGTATAATTAGTATTAGAAAGGGGGCGAGATATTCATACGGAATATTAATACAAAATGGCATATTCCGAAATATTGTAAATTACATAATACTAAAATAACAACTATGATATAATAAAACTACTAATTATATGTAAATGGAGGAATAATTATGAAAAAAGTTACTAAAATTATCACAGGTGTTACTTTCTCATTAGGGATTTTATCAGCTTCTTTCTACAGTTTCCACAATCCATCGGTAACTGCGGCAAGCAAATCTACGACAACGAAGCCTGTAGCTACTAAAACTGTAACCGCAAAATCAGTAGATACAAAGCCTGTGGTAACACAAAAAGAAACTACAAAAGCTGAATCAAAACTCAATATTGAAAGCAAATTCTATGCACAATCAACAAATGGAGATTCTCAAACAGGTTTTGTTGCTTTAGTAGGGGAATTAGGAAAGGGTAGAGATCAAATGCCTAGATACTTCGAGTATGATAAGGATGGTTATAAAGGTACTTTAAGTATTGCACAAGTATTTCTTACTCCTGACACGCAAGATGAAAAAGATCCTAATAAACAAAGATGGTATTCTTACTATCAAGGGACAATTACAAAAGTTACTGAAACATCGAAATAAAAATGAATAGCCCTAGGACAGCTAGAAACTGTCCTAGGGCTATTTTTTATCTTTCCAATTCATAAGCATTATTTTTTGATGGAGAGGATAATGACGGTTCCTCTTTTTTTGATTCATCATATTGTTTTATTTCATTTTCAAATTCTAATTTCAAATTTAATTCTGTTTGTTTTTTTATTAGGGAAGTAAGTTGTTCTTCGTATACAAAAGGCTTTTCTAGTTCGGACTTTATATCTTCCATTTGTATTTTTGTATTCTCAATATTTGTCTCTAGTTCTCTTATCTTTTTAGGATATTCTTGAACAACACTTTCTAATCTTTGGATGTTTCCTTTTTCATCTTTCAGCAGTCGTACTTCAAGGCTACTTTCACCTTGTAACCCAACTAGCATTTCATTAAATACATTTCTCCTAGCAAAGACCCTTAAAGATTTATATTCCCCAATTATTAACGGTTTTTCATCAATGGTTTTTGAATTAACTACTGCTTTTAAAGCTTCTCCGGCCTCTTTTTGATCCGTATACATTTCTCCAGCAATTTGTATTTGAAAGCTGTCCTCTTTACTTTGAAGGGCAGTAGTTAAATCATTTTCGTATTTACTAATAGATTTTTGATATTCTTTTATCCTTGTCGGAAAAGTTTTATTTAGATTTTCTTCCATTTGTGCTTTTTCATTACTCCAACGATTCTTTACTAAACGTAATCGGGTAATTTCATTGTCGAGTGTCATTTTTTCAAGCAATAAAGGATTATCTGTAGCGATTGCTTTAACTTCTGCTGCGGTTAAAACAGTTTCGTCAGTATCATCACAAGAACGTGAAATATTTTTACCCGTCATCACTTGAGAGATATAGCGCAGTTTTTGTTCTTGAATTTGCCATAGGTACCCGTCGAACGTTCCTTTTGTAACGTAACGATATATAGCAACTTCCTCATTGGTATTACCTTGTCTTAGTATACGTCCATCTCTTTGTGTTAAATCTGCTGGTCTCCAAGGGCAATCAATATGATGTCCGGCAATTAATTTGTCCTGTACATTCGTTCCAGTACCAACTTTATTAGTACTTCCTAAAAGTATGCGTACCTCACCCTTTCGGACTTTAGAAAATAGTTTATCTCTTTGGACATCCGTTTTAGCATCATGGATAAATGCTATTTCCTCTGAAGGTATACCCTTTTTCATTAATTGATTCTTTATTTCATCATAAACGTTGAATTTATTTGGTTTTGGAGTTCCACTATCACAAAAGATCATTTGCGTTGACTTTTTATCTTTTGTTTCTTCCCAAATCTTATAAACGTTTTTGACGCACATATTTAATTTAGAATGTTCATTAACGGGTGCATTTTCATCAATTAATCGTGGGTCAATCGCCATTAGCTTTGCCTCATGTGTTAGTTTAAGCATATTGTCAATGGATGGATCAACTGCCCCGTCTCTAATCAATTCTGACCTTTCTACAAATTCGTCCATTTTTTCTTTTTGGAAGTCCGAACACTCAGATACAATTATTTGCGCTTTGTCACCTTTTAATTTAGGTACAGGTAACTTTAACATTTCAGCAGTTTGAATGTCTGCTACTTGGTTGAACATATTCATTAATTCTGGAAGGTTATGAAACTTTGAAAACCTTGATTTCATTCGATACCCTGAACCTTCAGGTGTCATTTCTAGTGATGACACCACTTCACCAAATGTCCCTGCCCAATTATCAAAGAATTCAAGTCCTGCACGTTGCAAAGAATCAGGCTGTAGGAACCTTTGCATAACAAACAATTCCGACATACTGTTAGTTATCGGTGTACCTGTAGCAAAAATAACACCCCTACCTTGATTTATCTCTTGAATATATTCACATTTCATCTTCATATCGGTTGCACGTTGGCTACTCGAAGTACCAATTCCGGCTACATTCTGTAATTTTGTAACAGTATGAAGATTTTTATATGCATGTGCTTCATCAACAAACAAACAGTCTACTCCGAGTTCCTCAAAATTTATTACGTCATCCTTTTTTTCTTCATTAATTAGTTTTTTTAACCGATTTTCTAATGATTTTTGGAAAATGACGAGTTGTTTTACACTCCAGTTATTTCCCTGTTCCTTTTTTGCTTGTTGAATTTCATAAGATAATGTTTGTATTTCTTTTCGTAAATTATTTTCTTGACGTTCTTTCGATATTGGTATTTTTTCAAATTGACTATGACCAATAACTACTGCATCGTAATCTCCTGTGGCAATTTTCGAAACAAAGCGTTGACGATTTTTCTTTTCAAAATCTTTTTTTGTGGTGACGAGAACATTCGCCCCAGGATAAAACCTTAAAATTTCTTTCGCCCATTGGTCTATCGTATGGTTCATAACTACAAACATTGGCTTTTTCACTGCGCCAATCTGCTTTAACTTCATAGCAGCTGCAATCATGGCGGCGGTCTTTCCTGCACCAACTTCATGCGCCATTAATGCCCTTCCTGTAGATAAGATTCTAGCAACAACATTTTTTTGATGTGACCTTAATTGCATTTCTTCATTCATTTCAGGAAAGGTTAAGTGTTCCCCATTATAAGTTCTTGGCCGTATATTATTAAAATTATCATTGTATATTTGCAATAAATGTTCTGACCGTACAGGGTCTTGAAATAACCAATTTTGAAATGCTTCCTGAATCTCTTGTTGTTTTGATCTTGCAATCATGGTTTCTTTTGGATTAACGACATACTTTACTTGAGTTTTCCCATTATTGTCTAAATACTGTTTAGGATCTCGGACGGTAGAATCTTGTAAATTTAAACAGTCCTCAAATATTTGGTACCCGTTTCTACGAGCAGTACCATAAACAGAATTTACTTTTACAGAATTACTTTCTCTATCTTTTCCCTCTACTTTCCAAGTGTTGGTGAATGTTGAATATTCCAACTTAATTCCGTAAGCACTAGTTTTATTAAAGGTTGATGTTCCAAGTAAATCGTACATAAATTCCTGATAATATTCTTTAGGAATCCAAGGCGAACCGATTCGAAAGTGGATGTCACCAGGTAACAATTTCGGTGGTTGTACATCTTCTAAAGCTTCTACATTCCGTTGAAACAAGTTAGGATGTTTTGTAGCCATTAGTCTTGCATATGCTAATTTATCATGGACATTCCCAGTTAAATATTCATCGCTTGTTTCCCATCCTTTAGTTATGTCTCCTGTATATTTTTCAGGGTTTAAATATATAAGATTCCCTAACTCTTTAATAATAGTTTCAGGATCGCTCTTACATAATTTAGACATATATGGAATGTCGACCTGCAAATTATGATTTAATGACATTTCTAATGCTTCTTGGGCTGTTTCCGCATAATCTTTAACTACTTGTGGACGAATAGTAGCTTTGTAAAAAATAGCTGCCTTTTTAAAGGTTTTATCACTCTGTTCATCCTCAATAGATAAAAGCAAAGGTAATTGTTCATCTTCAAAAAATGCTCTCTGATTAACAGGATCATTAATGTACCCGTATTTGCTAACAAATTCATCATATTTTTTGTTTAAAATTTCTTGTCTCTTTTTTAGTTCAGATTCTTCATATGGTGATGTTTGTATATCAATGACATCTTTTAATGCAGTACGAATTTCACACAAACCCATTATTCTTTTGGCAGTTGTTTTATTTATATTTTGCGGAATTAATTTTTTATTTTCGCAGTAATAAAGTTTATTGTTTTGTACTACATAAGTGAAATTCTTTGTACCTATAGGTGCATCCAAAACATCAGTATGAGTATCTTCTGTTTTTTCCTCTTCATTTGTGTTAACTACTTTAGCAGTAAATGAGCCATTAATATTCTCCATAGCTTCATCTATTGCCTTTAATAGATCTTGACCCTCATGAGCCACACATGTATATTGACGGGAACCATCATAATAACCGTCAAATTCAATTTCCCCTAACATCATATGGGGGTTTTCAATGAAATAATTATTAATTTCTATATGATTATTTGGCATTGGACTTATATCAATCCAATTTGGCCGGATTGATAAATCATTGATATTAATCATTTCTTCCCTTTTTTTCAAAAAGAGAATGTCTGTCGTAACTTCCGTGCCAGCTATTGATTTAAAAGCATTATTAGGTAATCGAATAGCCCCTAGCAATTCGCTTCTTGCCGCCATATACTCCCTTATTTTTGTACTCTTTTTATCCATTGTCCCTTTTGAGGTAATAACAGCTATGATTCCTCCGGGTTTAACAACGTCTAAAGATTTAGCGATAAAGTAGTCATGGATCAAGAATTTATGTTCATCATAGCGCTTGTCAGACACTTGAATATTATTAAAAGGGATATTCCCTATAACTACATCAAATTGATTATCCTTAAAATTTGTAGTTTCATAGCCTTGTACCAAAATATTAGCGTTTGGATATAATTGTTTCGCTAACCTTCCTGTTATGCTATCTAATTCCACCCCTGTTAAATTAGATTGATTCATAGATTCAGGCAATACAGAAAAGAAATTACCCGTACCCATTGCTGGATCTAAAATGTTTCCATTTTCAAATCCGAATTTATTTAAGGCACCATAAATTTTCTTAACGATATTCGGGTCAGTGTAATAAGCAGTTATAGTGCTTTCCATTGCTTCCCTGTATTCTTTATCCGTTAGTAATGTCTTTAATTCTAATTGTTCTTTTTCCCACTTTTCATTTTCTGTAGAGAAAACATTTGCAAGACCACCCCAACCAACATACTTAGCAAGCACTATTTGTTGTTCAGGTGTTGCAATTTGTTTATTTAGTTCTAATTGCTTTAATAAACGGATGGCTTCGATATTATTCTTAAATTTGGTTTTTTCTCCACTTGGATACAAATCATCGGATTCATTATACCGATAATTTTGTACAATAGTTTCCTGCCCATTAGTTGTTTCTGTAGGAACAATATTGGAATCCTGATTATTATCTGCTTTATTTTCTTGTTCGTTATAGGATTCCAATTCTACCCTTTCTGAAGGGGATAGATATTGTTTAAGGCTAATTAATTGTCTAATACGTTTAGCAGCATTTGTCCATGTTATTTGCTTTTTTGCCGTATCCTTTGTAATAAATAGCCCTTTGCTATCGCAATTTACAAATAAACTTGAATTTCCCCAACCTCCAATGCCATACTCCTTTTTAAGGAACGTGGCTGCTTCACTATCTGTTGGGTTCGTTGCAAATAAATTCACTACACGTAATTTTCCATTTTCAAATCCAGTACCATGAATCAGGACATCATCAATATCTTTTTGGGTGATGGTTACGGAAGATTCTTCATTTCCAGTAATATTTTCCGTGTCCTGTTCCTCATTACTTTCCCCAATAGAATCCCAGTCATTAAATAATTCTAATTGTCCATTTTCCTCTTTAGAAATAACAAAAGAACTTGTTTCATCACTCGAAACAAGTTCTTTTTCTTCTATTTCATCATTATTTATCTGGGTTGATACACGAATTCCTTGAGGACGATCTCCTCTGCCTGTGCCTTCAATTGATTCTTGTGTTGGGTTGTTAGAAATATGTCCTCCGTTTTCGGTTGCGGATTCGTTTTCTCTAAGTCCCTCATTAGATTGATAATCTTCTCTTTCGCTTCCTTGTCTACTTGGTGCATCGTTTCCATGAGTGTCCCTGTCATTACTAATTCCGAGAACCGAAGTGGATTCGTTTCCTGTAGATACGCCATTGCCCTTTTCCCGTAAATCCCCAGGGGTTGATCGTGTTGCGGATTGTTGCTTATTTGAATGTTCGGGTAAAGTAGTCCGTCTTTCTCTTGGTAAACTAAATTGTCTGTCATTATCCATATTCCTTTCTAATATAAAATTTTTCTTTATTAACGCAATTTCATTCATAACTGCTTTTGTGCTATTTGTAACTAGGTTTCCTAATAAATTCACTTTAGCAATAGAATCAATATTTTTTAAATAGGACATATCTAAATTACTGGCAGCTACCAATCCACATTTTTCTCTCACTGCATATTGCGAGCTGGCCACAACTAGATTATAAAGTGAATTCACTTGCATTTTGTATTCAGCATCATTCAGTTCATTAGCGAATGTTTGTTCAAAATAATCCTCTGCATTAAGAAAGTGAATTTTAGCGATATTTTTCACTAAATCATCAATAGCTTCTTCAAGTGAATGATTAGGATTTTGTGATATTGCTTTTATAATAAAATCCTTCTCTTGATCTTGGATTTCCCATTGTGGTTTTTGCAAAACATTGCCTGTAGTTTGAGAAATATCAAAGAGATAGTCAACTTTACTTTGGCCATTTTCAAACTTAATAACCTCTATGGCTTTTGAATTATGCTTAATAATTCTATTAAATTGTTTCCAAATGCTTAGAGGCGCCAACATACTAACATTTGGGTTTTGAGCATATACAAGTACTGCTTGGTCAAATGGATACTTATGTATCTGCGCAGCAAACGATAAATATTTCTTCCATTCATCTTCAGATTTCATTAATGTGCTAAGAGTTGTTTTGTAAATGGATTGCAATGTTGTCAATTTCTTAGACAATACAAACACTTCCTTTAGTACTTATAATAATATTACTACTTTTAGTATTTTTGTCAACTTACTTTATCGCTCTAATTCGAAGATTTTCTTTTTTCTAATAGGTTTTTCCTTTATAACTTCTGGAACCTCGGTTACTTCATAATCACTATTTTCAATAGCAACAATTGCTTTGTCTATATCTGTAAATTCGACGTCTGGATCATTCCAAAATATATCATTTGCGAAATACAAGACATCATCTTCACTTAACTGCATGTGTGTTTCATCATTCTGTAAGTCTTTAATTGTGTATGTTTTTACTGTTTTTACTGCTTTCCCCAAAATAGAATTCCCCTTTCTTAAAAAGAAAAGTATTGATATATTCCAGTTTTTATCAATGCTTACTTAATCTTATTTAACTATTTCTACCCATGATTTTTCCTTATTAAAAATCACCTCCTTTTGGTAGGAGGTTCCTGACTGGCTTTTTAGATTCACTTTAACCTTTTCACCTGATAACAGTTTCTTTGCTTCCCTGACGGTTATATTTTTCTTTCCGAGTTTCTCTAACCCGTTTTTCCAAAGGCTCGTTTTGCACCCATCTTTATATCCACTACAATAATAGTTTTTGGTACCCTCATACATGTCCTTACCACATTTAGGACACCTTGCAACAACTTCCTTTACGGATGTATCTGTAGCGACTTCTTTAATATTTTGCCTAATTTCAGTAGCAATGTTTTTAACAAGCGTTTCTAAATTAGAATAAAATTTATCCTTACTCATTTGGTTATTTTGAACGTCTAAAAGCATGTTTTCAAATAACGCAGTCAGTTTGGGACTATATAAGCTAAAACCCTGCGGCATCATCCCAATGATGTCTCTACCTAGTTTGGTAGATACTAATTGTTTGCCTTTCCTTTCAACAAATTCTCTATTAATAAGCAATTCGATAATTGCTGCACGAGTTGCAGGTGTTCCAATTCCTTCTACTGTTTTCATTATTTTTTTATCACTCTCATCTTGAAGGAATTTACCTGCGTTTTCCATATCACTCAATAGAGACTTTTCGTTATAACGTTTAGGTGGGGACGTTTCCTTGGCTTTTAACTGATATTCCTGTATATTGTTCATCGTTAATTCAGGTAAAAGAGGTACTTTTGTCTGCTCCGCAAATACCTCTCTCCAACCAAGTTTAATTAATGCTTTTTCCTCTGCTTTGAATGTATGGCCATTATCCGTAAAGAAGGCAATTGATTTTTGATAAATAGCCGGAGGATAAAAGGCACTTACAAAACGGTTAAAGATCTCGGTGTATAATATACCTTCGTCTTGTGAAAGTGCATTAAAGTTTGGTATTTCAGAAGTAATAATAATAGCTTCATGGTCAGTTACTTTGCTAGGATCTACAAATGACTTTTCAATCGTATAATTATTGTCTAATACATGTTTGATAAACGGATTATCAGAATGCTGCTTAAGTAATTCAGGTATTTCTTCATCATTAGCGATATACTGCGAACTAGTTCTTGGATAGGTTACTAATTTCCTTTTTTCATATAACATCTGTGTAATATCGAGTGTTTTCTTCGCCGACCAGCCAAAACGATCATTCATGTGCATTTGTAATTTAGTTAAATCAAATAAATTTTTTGGTTTTTCCTTTTCTTCTTTAATTTCGCAAGTGTAATTTTCACGTTTATTCAACGAATTTAAGATTTTTATTGCTTCCTCTTTTGTTAACTGTGTATCCTTTTCTACTAACAGTTCAAAATCTATTTCCTTCTTTTGTGTTTCCGCCACGATGGTATAATGAAGTACTTTTTGGAAGCTTTCTATAATACTGTCTCTTTTAACAATCATAGCCAAAGTGGGTGTCTGTACTCGGCCAAGAGAAAGCAACTTTGTACTTTTACTTAATTTTGTTAATAGTTGAGTTGCATTTATTCCTACTAATAGATCTGCTTCTTCACGCAATTGTCCTGCGAGTGCAAGTCCTTCAAATTCATTCGCATCTTTTGCATTGGCATAAGCTTTTTGAATGCCGGTATTGGTCATGTCTTGGCACCATATACGTTTCACTTGTTTATTTAATCCTGTTAACTTATATATTTTTCTAAAAATGTGTTCTCCTTCGCGTCCTGCATCTGTCGAGTTATATATAATTTCTGCCTGCTCCATAAGCTTCTTAATAATTTGATATTGCTCTTTTTTATCATCCTGAAGCTTTAACGGTATATTGCGAATAAAAAAAGGAAGGGTTTCAACATTACCCTTCCATCCCCAATCAGGATTGATTTCTTCAGGCGATTTACAAGAGACTAAGTGTCCAAAAGCATAGGTGAATACCTTTCCGTCTCTTCCTTCGTAGTAACCTTTTTTAGCAATAAAATCTTTGCTTAGACTTTCAGCATAACTTTTAGCTTGGTCAGGTTTTTCACAGACAAATAATTCCTTCACATTAGTTCATCCTTTCACGAATTAAATATAATAAAAATAATGTTCTTAAAAATTCTTATCCATCCAAAAAACGATACCCAAAGTGGAATGCTTAGGATAAACGCAAAAACTAATCCTTTGTAAAATTTATTCGTGGTTGTCATTAGATCATTTTCCTTGTTTCTCTTTATATAACTCTACTAATTTTTCATCATTTAATGATTTTAGATATTCGTAACTGTACAATGAAACCAATTCTAATACTGTAATCATTTCCTGACGTTCCTCTAGGCTTATCATCTTAATTCACCTCATAATTTATTTAGCAATCTGCCTGGTATTTTTGCATATGGGATATTTCGAACAAGCAAAGAACTCTCCATATTTACCACTTTTAACAATCATAGGATTTCCGCATTTAGGACAATTAATAGTTTTAGGTGCAACAGTTTGTCGAATTTCCTTTGGTGTAACAGAAGGATTTATTTTAATAATCATATCTTGGAGTCCATTTCGATCAATTAATTTTACATTTGTAGACCTAGCTAATTTTTCTGCTGCTGGAGTAAAGAAATTATTCGTAATTACCCATGCCTGATTTGCATTATAATATTCTTTTGCTGAAACAATCTCCTGCACGGCTTTTATGCCAACTTTATCTCTGTATCTTTTAGCCTGTACAACTATGCGCTCTTTCCCTTCCAGTATTAGATCGGCTCCAAAATCATTTGTTGACGGAGTCCCTTTGGCTTTATAACCAAGACCTTTAAATAAAGCAACTAAATATTTTTCAAATTGCAAACCATCCATTTTATCAATTTCGCGAATTCCTGACTTTCTTAAACGGGATTCAATTCTATTATTTTTGTAAAAATAATAGGCAATAATTATTAAAATAAGAATAAAAAAAACACTTATCGCAAGTGTTAGTGATTTTGTATAGTAATAACTGATTCCCGATAAACACAATATTAAAATGAACAGAAGTTCTGACTGTGCTTGCTTTTTCCTTTTCTTACTTTTTCTCATCAACTCACCTCTGTATTTTTACAGTAATTTTTTAGTTGTTTCATTTTCTTCCCATTTTGATACTTTATACAATAAAAATAGTATGCTGACCATAATCAGAATAAATATCCCTATTATCAATCCTTTATGATGGCTATTTCTTGTGATTTCTACCAAGTAGGTAAATGTTGGCGGCAAAAATTTTATCGCTGTAATGAATATTGCTACTCCGACTAAGATAAAAATATATTCGACTTTCCTTAAAACTATCAACATTATCACAACACTAACTACAAACAATGTAATTAAAACGGGAGTGGATAAAAAGCAACCGAGTAACCCTCCGAAGAGTGCACTAATAAAAACAGTCATATGTTTTTTCCCCTTTTTGATTAATCTTTATAAAGCCCCATTTCCTTTGCTTTATCCAGTATTATTTTAGAAATTATTTTTCCTTATCTGTGTACACTTCACCGTAATCTTTAATAACTGCTTCGGCATGTCCTATAACAAACCATGCAAATCGAATTTTCTTTTTCTATTTCTGATTCATCTTTCTCCATTTCTATTGCCCCTTTGATAGTGATTTTTTTATTTCAATTTTCAACAAAATATGTCATAATATTACAAATTATAGGTTTAAAGAAAGGGTTGATTATTATGACTAATCTCCTAGCCAAAGACAAAAAGGAATTATCAAACAAAATCAACCATCTTAGACAAGTCATGTATTACGTAGGTACCCAAGAAGGGTTAAATGCAGCAGAAACTATTCAAGTCAGCCAAGAACTAGATAAACTGATTGTAAAGTATCAAATTTTAGTTATGCAGGGACGAGAGTGAAAGGTCAAATAACATGGTCTGTTCAAAACGATAAGCCCTGCATTCTCCTTTTATCCTTTATTAACTAGCTTATGGTTCACTTGAGAGAGATCCGTAAAATGATATGACATTCCAGTACCCATTTTTCCAAAGCCAATTATATTCTTTACCCTTGTACTGTCCTTTTCTTTATGTGATTCAAATTTGATTGATTTATCACTATTAACACCACCTACAAAAAGTCCTTTATGCTCCATTATTATCCCTCCTATTTTGTAAGTTCTTCTTGAACTACGACTTAATACTAATCAAATAAATCTCTTAATTGTTGTTCAGTTAAGTGATACCATTTCTTTTGCTTTCCTTCTTTATCTACAAATGTATGTGTACCATGCGACCACCCAACATACGTTGTATTATTGGCTTCGCAGAATTTCATCCATAAGTCCACAATGTCGTATGCTTTAGTCAATTTAAAACCCTTCCTTTATTTCGCATAATTGTTCATATCTGAAACGAACTGCGACATTAATCTTCCATCCAATTATGAATATGAATGTCCATTGATGTATCACATTCATAGCATTCAAAATTAGCCGATTCCTCTAACTCATAATCTTTTAGATTGGCTCCACATCTCGGACAAAAATTAATTGTTTTAGCTTCCCAACGTTCTTTTGTCGTAACAGGTAAAACTACAAATGGTTCATATTGAATTGTTTTATTTGTCATACCTAGAACATCTGTAATCGCTATTTTCTTAGCTTCATCAAAAGTAACATCATTTTGAGTTTCGGCAGTAATCGTAATTCCTTCCTTATGTGCCACTATTCGATAAATCATTTTTTCTTCTTTGCTCATTTTTGATTCTCCTCTACTAAACATAAGATTTCAACTGTTTCTTAAACTAGAACTTTTTTCCGTAACTTTTAATATTAATTTGAATCACAAATCATAAGTCATTCTTATAACTTTTTCACCATCAATTTGACCATACTCGATTTTTGCGTTAATAGGTGCTAATTCTTCTTTAAATTCATTCTGTTTAAAAGTAATAGATTTTCTCGCTTTCCCCAATTCACATAAAATAATGTTTCCCTCTACTCTTGTATTTTTCCCCTCTTTAATTGAATCAAATTTGATTGATTTCTCATTATTAGCCCAACCTATAAAAAGCCCTTTATGCACCATTATTATTCCTCCTATTTTGTCAGTTCTTCTTCGTAAAGCGACATTACATAATGTTATAGAATTTCTTTATTTCTATTAGATTAGGATGATTCGCTAAATCAGCTAAATCACATAAATACTCAACTTCTTCTCTAAAATCATCGTCCATATCGTACTTTGTCCTATAAAATGCTTTATCATTTTCATCATAAACAGGCAACGTATAAGCATCATAAGGAGGATATGGTAGATAAACTACATTTTCATCAATGACATAGTTCTCACACTTTTCTAATCCTGTAATTGGACACCGTTCTGGAGCTTCTTCAATCATCTTTTTCACATTGTTTTCCATTCTAAATCATACCTTCCTCTTCGTACTACGACATTACTTGTTTACTTCTGTCCCACATGTTGGGCATTTATATTCATAGTCTTTATTAATTTCTTGTCTGCAAAAATCACATTTATTATTCATTTTTTAAAGCTCCCTTCAATCTTCGAAATACGACACTAATCTTATTCGTACTCATATGCTTCTTGAACCATTTCAAATTGTTCAGTAGGCAATACATCCTTTGCAACCTGACACCAGTAACCTAAATCTTTAACGGCTTCAACTAATTCATTTATTGCTTCGTCTTGAGTTACTTCTTTTTGATCTAAAAACCAGTTCCCTTTTTCATTTCTTTCCAGTGTGGGGTAGCGTCCCGAAAATGCGGATTTACAACGGTTAGCTGTTTTCAGCATTAAAAATGAAGGATTTAACAACGATAAGACTTTTGAGACAAGTCATACGAGACACTAGCAAGCTTTATTTGACGCAAAATCGGTTAAGTCTCAATAGATTAAACCCTATTGGAACAAGGTTTATTTCCTTAGCGTTGTTATTACGCATAATCCTGACGCTACCCCAGTGTGTGAGCATTCTTTTTGTGTAAACATACTTTAATATTTTCCATTTTAATTCCTCCAGTTTACTTAAAATTTGCGGTTAATAATTGGTCTGATTACTAACGAACTGTTCATCAATATTCTGTTGAGCAAATGATACAAGGCTTAGTGATATTTTCCTTTTCAATTACCCAAGAGAAAGGTTTTTGGACAAATAATTCCCCACCAACATTTCTCATATATAACTGTGTAATCATTTTTTCTTCTTCTGGCAAATCATCAACACTTACAAGCATTGTGTCATTAAGACTAACATCACCTAAAAATTCTTCTTCGATTTCATCTTCGTTAAATCCTGTTTCTTTCTTGTAATATTCCTTTGCTTGTCCTTCGTTTTCTGCACAAACCCAATCATAATCATTCATTTTAAAAACCCTCATTTCCATCACCTTTCTTATGTCTCATTTTGGATCTGATATTCTTCAAAACATTTTTGTAGATAGTTTTATTTGAATTCTGTAACCACCCTCTTAACTTATCTACTATTTACAACTTAATAATTTAATTATATCCTCGTCACAGGGAGGGGATATTTTGAATGATTTTGTTAAAGAAGTAGAATACTTGTATTACCATAAAAAGCTTTCTATAAGACAAGTTGCAAATCTTCTAGATTGCTCTGCTAGTAAAGTTAAGCATTGTCTAAACACTGAACTTAAGGGTGCCAGGTCACTCAAAGAAGGATGTGTTTTACGTTCAACTACCAAATACAAAGAAAAGCTTCGAAAGACTCAACTCGGTGAAAAAAATAACCAAGTAAAGCTAACCACAGAAGCTGTCATTAAGATCCGTCAAGAATATGAACAAGCTATTAATGAGGGTGCACAAAAAACTGTTACTCAAAATTATCTTGCTCAAAAATACAACGTTAAACGTCCTACAATTTCTGATATTGTCCTACAAAAAACTTGGAAGCATGTCTAAGTTTTCTTTTTTTATGAACTTTTGTAAATTGCATTTATAATAAAAAAAGAACCACATACCTATTCGTGTGTGATTCTCCATACTACTATTATAATGTAATTACTCTGTCAACTAACTGCCTTTTTTGTGCCAAAATGCTGCCATATGACATATTTACCTTTCATAATCATTTGCGTTTTCTATTTCTTGTTGTAAGCGTTCATAGTACATTTGATTTTTCCAATTTTCATATTCATTATTAAAGTGACGTTGTAACTTTTTTAAAGAAAAATGGACCGACATATTTTTCCGTAAGATTTCCCTGGTATTCTTCTTTTCTGAAGCTTTTGGTTTTTCACGAACTACCCTATATGGCATTTGACTTTTTTCTTTATATTCCCGCATTTCCTTTAAAAAAGCATTTCCTAACCTAACATAAAGATCGTCAATCTTATTCTTTTTAAAGTTTTCATAAAGCCTTTTTTCCTTTGTGCCTTCTCCATAAGCTTCTTTCATCATTTTTACTTCTCGATCAAGTTTTTCATTTAACGCTTTAAAATCTTCTTTATGATATTTTTCAATGTAAATATTGCTCATTTCATCAATTAATGGCTTTAAATGAGAAATAGAATGGTAGTTATAATTCCATTGTCTACGATCATTTGGTAACTCTTTGAGTATAGAAAGAAATAGTTTTTTTGTTTTTCGATTACTCAAGGAAGATATATTCTTTTTTTCTCCAACAATATTCTTCCTTAATAAGTCATTTATTTTTTTATACTCTTCGCTGCGATCCATAATATTATTTACAACTTTTGATTTCATCATTGAAAGTGTCTGCGGTTTTCTTTTTCCTCTTGTACGCGTTGGCACAGGTTCTACAGTAGCAACATGAATGTGTATATTGTCAGTATTAAAATGGATTGCAGCAGACCAAATCGCACTATGTTTCATTTTTTCTCTTTTAAGCATTTCATCCATCGCTAATCTTGTAGCGTTTTTTAATTTTGATTCATCAATTGTTTTAGTCTTTTTATCAAGAATTCCATGCTTTTCTAACCACTCATTGTCAAAGCTTATGACATCTTGCCACATTACACTCCCATTTTTTTGTGCATGCTGAAAGACTTCTTTCAATTTCTTTTTTTCATTAATTGTTAACGAATCAGATGTTTCCGTAAATAAGGAAGAAGTCTTTTCTGGATTGTCCATATAATCCATGTATAAATCATAATTTGCTAAGCGTTCCTCCAGTTTAGTAACTTCCTCTTTTTGCTTTTCAATGTGTTCTTTTATTTTTACAATATATCGTTCTTTTTTCTCAATCATCGACTGAAGGTTGTCCTTTTTATTGATAATGTAGGTATCTATGAGTTTAGAAACTTTTTCAAACGCTTCCTCTTCCCCCGTATAATCTTCGATTTCTTTTATTAAATCCTGATAAATAGGTTTCAGTTCTTTTTTTTCTCTCCAAGATAAAATGTCATTCTCATATTTGAATAACTCTGCAATGGAATCAATATTGTTCATATAATCATGATATTTATCATATTTTTCTTTTCTTGCAACTAATTTTTCTAGCTTTATTTTTTCTTCTTTTTGCTTGTTATATTTTTTTTCAATATCTTCTTTTTTATTTTTAATTTTATTTTGTTGGTTTTCCTTTTCTGTTTCAGCATGGTTATAACTGAAAGAGGAAAATTTACCATACATTTTATTTCGCTTGGCTTCTTCTCTGTCTACATATTCAACATAATCGGTGTAGGTTTGTGATGAAGAATATAGGAATTTTGTTTTTAGAACAACTCCCGGTGTGGTCATTTTTATTCACCTTTTTGTTTGACTTCTCTTTCCAATCTTTTTAAACGATAGGTATCAACTTGTTTTTTTACTGCTGCTTCTGCTTCTATTAAACTTTTACTTTTATATTTCTCGGTAGTAATAAAGTTTTTGTATTCCTTTTTAAATTCTTTATCAATAAATACGTGGTTAAGAAGTTCAAGAATTACTTTTGTATTTCGATCTGCCGTATTAGTTCCGAGCCGTATACGAACTAAATCATTATGAAGTTTATCGACAACAGCGTTTGCTATGTCATCAATATATCTATTCGATAATTTTTTATGCTCTTCTATGATTTTTTCTAATGCTTGGCCAATTTTAAGACCTCCATTTTCTTTTCCATAGTTTTCGATATATTGGATTGTATCTTCTAACAGATACAAATTTTTTTGTGTTTTCTTCACCCTTATTCACCATCCTCCATAAGAGTTAATTCATCTATTATTCTTATCATTTTTTGCATTACTAAAGTGTTTTGATTAAGTGCAGCAAGTACTTGATTATTTAACTTTATAAATCTTTCTTCTTGTTCTTTTAATTCTTTGGTAGCTGATAAATTTTCGAGAACATTTTTCAAATATTGTTGTCGTGATTGCTTCTTTTTTTTCGCTTGTTCATCAATCATTTTGACCGTGTACGGATCTAAATCCCTAACTCTAATTTCCATGCGTGCATCACATCTCCTTTGTTCCCCCTACCCTTTGGGAAGGGGGAAAGAGCATAAGGGGTTTTTGTTCCCACCGAAGGTGTGAAGTTAGGCAGTGCCTAACAAAACCGTGGGAACAGATAAAGACAATTTTCTATATGTTTTCTACATGGTTTCTATAGATTTTCTACATATTTATGGACTGAATTTTTTCTACTTTTTTTGATTTTCTTGTTGAAATTTTTGTGCGGCATCTTTTAATTTTTGTTCTAACTTTTTAATTTTTTCTTGCGTATCTTTTAATTTTTTCCGCATATCATTTTGTGTGTCTTTAGCACTTTGAATGCCATTTTTTTTCGTGGTTATTTCGGCATTTGTATCCGTAATTTCATTTTTTGTTTGGTATTTTTTATTTACTTCCAGTTCTTTTATTTGCTTTTGGAGTTCTTCAATTATTCCATCTTGTAACGAGATTCCCTTTTCTAAATTATCTATTTCTATCTTCTGTAATCTGATTTCGTTTTCAATTCCGTCCGTAATATACTGTTTCTTATTTTTAATGGTTAATGACTTATTTACTTTTATTTCTCGGTAATCTCCATACAAATTCAGCTTCGAAATTGTGTTATTAGATTGTGTAGTTGATTCTGTTGTTTCGCTATCATCTATCGTATTTGTATCCATTTGATCGTCTTTTTCTTTAATAAATAATCCTACAACCTTATATTTTTCAGGCACTTTTTTAATTTGGATTACATATACATCGTTAGAATGAAAAACTATTTTTAATGGTAAATTTTTTGCTGGATTTTGCTTTTCTTTTGCAACAAAAGATAGTTTTGCAGGAAACGGATTGCTCGAAACATTTTTTGCTTTAAACTCAATTTCCATTAGATTCTTTTTAGGATTATACTCCCATCGTTGTAAAGTTATTGCTGTTCTATCTAATGTCCTTAATTCCTGATTAAAAGGTGTTTGCATTATCGGATCGCCATCATACATGTAAGTCTTAGATGTAAAAAATAAAATCGCAATACATAAAAGTACTGCGATAATGATAATATAACTTATATTTTTTTTACTCCGTATGATATTCAATGTTCGCTTATCTCCCTTCTTTATGCTGATTTTTTACTTATATTGTTCTAATGTGTTCTAACTTTTGCATTGCCTTTTCAAAATTCCCCCAAATATAATTAATGATGTCAAAGCAGCTTTTTGCATCAGTTTTGTTTGGTCTAAATAAAAAAAATCTTTTTGTCATGTTTTCATATTCATAAAAGTCTGGATATTTTACTTCAATTATTATCTTGTCTTTTGGTATTTTCCGAAGTGATTTTCTTTTGTTATAACCAAAGAGTTTTTCTATATCACTTAAGGTTGTTTTTTCACCTTCGGTTCCTTCCAAATGTTTATATACACAATATCCTAAGTCCTCAAAATATGCGATTAAGAATAAAGGAAAGTGTGGTATGGGAGAATCAATAACCATTATTGTTTCTCTTGAAATATCCTATTTTCTATCATGGATGATATTATTTTTATTCCTTTTTATTCCTCACTTCTTTATTTTTTTTAGCTTTTTAGTCATATGGAGTAAGCTACATTAAGGAAATTTAAAATAGTTTCTTGGGTTCATAGCGTGACCTTTATCGTAATCATTGGCGCTTCTAATTTCTAAATGAAGATGACTTCCTGTTGATTCCCCGGTGTTTCCTTGTTCTCCAATAACGTCTCCTTTTTTCACCTTATCGCCTACTTTTACAAATCTTTTTCTCATGTGGCCATATCGACTATACAATCCATTTTTATGTTTTATTGTCACCATTTCACCATAACCTCCACTTTGTGAAGTAGGTAAGGAAGCAACAACAACCCCGTCATCTATTGCAGAAATTGGGGCACCTAAATATGCAACCAAATCAATTCCTGCATGCATTTCTCCCCACCTTTGTCCAAATTCTGACGTTACTACAAACGGAATATTCACGAAAGGAAATTGAAAATTACTTCCGTTGTTATCTCCGCCTGTAGGCATTAAATATCTTTTTATATGATCTACATACATAAAATCGCCATAACAGGCGGAACCCTTTTGCTCTGCATAATGGCATTTATAAATTCCTTTGTCTTTTAATCTTTGATACATTTCACTAGAATATTTGAAAGCCGTATCCAGGGAATATTCTTCCTTATTATCCGCTAACCAAAATGCATAATTACTACCGAAGTTATACGTTTGCCAAACCAATTCAATACTAAATGGTAGTTTTAAATACTCCAATAACTCTGTAATTTGCTCCCACCTAATTGCGGCCTGCTGAACGCTTTCATCAACGGTTTTAATCATCCCAATTTGACCGTATTTGCTTTCTGAAGCCTGAAAAACATCGGGTGGATTTCCACCACTTTCTTGAAGCATTTGGGCTAAAAAACATGGTGTATATTCTTTCGAAATACCTTCTTTATCTAATTCCTTCTCGACAATAGAACGGTATTTTAAGACTTTTTCTGCTGCCGGTGATTGTATTAATTCCCCACATGTTTGTGTGCCGCCAATTTGTGTGTTATTTGAATTGTTTGAGGAATATAGAAATCCTATAATAAGTAAAAGGAGTAACAGAAACAAAATAATATAGATTGTTCCTGTTACTCCAAATATGCTTAACCATACATGCCTTTTAATAAAATTTATAATAAGCTTCAATTACAATCCACCTCTGAATAGAGCAAGTTCTTCGTCACTAGCATCTACTTTAAACGAGACGTTTCCAACTCCATTTATCGCAAGTATACACTCCCCTTCCTGTAGTTGAGGAATACTCCCTAACTCACTTTCACTTAACTGCCCTTCAAAAATTTGGCGCATAGTTTTGAGTGAGTTTGAATCCTGCTGCATGATAAATTTGTATTGTGTAAGTTCAAATAACTTTTTGATTTCTCCTACTACCTCCGATGGGGCATCATCTGGAACGTAATCTCGAATACTTTGAGAAGCATAAATTAAACCTGCTAAATACTTTCTAGCTTCACGTTCAAAGTCCGTTAAAAATTGCACGGCCAGCATATTATTGATGTTGATTAAACGATGGGATTCATCAATGATGATTAAATAATTGATAATGTCTTCAATAGCCAAACCATCATCATATAAAGCATCTAATTGTGGTTTTCCATTTTGAAGCATGTTATCCCAAAGCAGCGATAAAATGCTAAAAAGTTGTGCATTAAAGATTTCCTTTTTTAATTGTGTGAGATTCCGTATGGAAAAAGATACAATGGGTTCCTCGATAATATTTTTTATTGTTGAATGTCCATCAAATAAGTATCCGTAATTATGCACGATATTCTCTAGTGTTAATTCTATTTTTTCTAATCTTTCTATCCTTCCTTTGCTTAGATTCTTCCGAATTTCTCTTTGCCCAATATCTGAATATAATTCTTCTTGTACATATCTTAAAAAATCACTGTACGTTGGATATTCTGTTTCATCCAAGGTTGTAATACCTGTTGTTTCGATACGCTCAACCAATCCCATAGATTCATATAATCCCCTAAGTACCTTTTCAAAATCTTTAACATCTTCATCTAAGGCATTAGGGGAAAGAAAGCGATATGTCATACTTAATTTTGACAAATGATTCATAAAGGATTGATGTTCATTTTCTGACGTTTTTAAAACTTGTAGAGGATTAATGATATCTGCACTTCCATCAAGTGCAATAACTTTTCCATCTAATTCTAATGTTAGTTTTTCAAATTCCCCAGTTACATCTATAGATCTGACTTTATCACCTCGTATAGCTCTGTCTAGCATTAATTTTTTTAGGAGTGTCGATTTACCAGCGCCCATTGTACCTGCAACAAGTGCATTATAATATCGTCTTTTCTTATCCTTATGAAATATATCCAGGATAACATTTCCACCCGTGTTTGTTGTCCCAAAGAAGGTTCCACGTGGGTCATTCAACTCTGAAAAATTAAAAGGAAAGGAGCCTGCTAATGCAAAAGCAGATAGCGCCTTTCCTTCCCGTTTTGGTGGTAACTTCAACTGTTCCTCATAGGGCAAAAAGAGTGACTTCCATTCATATTCTGATTCATTTAAGAATATGGAACCTCTAAAACTATAGCCCTCTAAATCTTCTAAGACTTCTTTAACCTTCTGTTCTAATTCTAAGGTTGTTTTTCCATGCACAAATAATCTAACATGCATATACTTCATTACTTCACCTTGTTGGCTAATTTGTTGATAGAGGTCTACTAGTGATTGTAATGAATTTGATGAGTCAATATGACTAATTGCATTTTGTTGAGAATTTAAACGGTTAGTCTGTTCTTCCATGCTTTTATTTACTTCTGCTACGGCTTTACTGCGATCTTCTGTTGCAATGTCAGTTACTGCAATTATATCTTTCATATTGACAATATTGGCCAACCAAAAGTCCGTTGCTTCGGTTGGATAATCGTAAATATGGATAACTGCTTCATAACCATCCCCTTTTTTTATGTACCGTTCAGGAAAAGATACACCGCCTTGAGGTTGGATTGCTGCTAAGAAGGAAGGGTCATGTTTTTGCTTTTTCTTCTTGGTATCTAAATCATTCTCTTTTTCTTTAAAAAACGATAGTATATTCTGAATCATGAAATCCGTTCCTTTCTATAAGATTTTTGAATTTTGATTATTCATTTTGAAAATAATGTCGCATTTCTTATTTTCTGTAATCATGCTAACTCCTAAAGAATGTTTGGCCAGTCTTATTACCGTTTTTCTTCTTTCAATAATGGAAGTTAAATCCCTGGCATAAATAAACAAAAAATATTCTAAGTTTGTTCGGTGTTTTTCTAACAACTGTAATTCAAAATGTTTTTGATGTAGGTATTTTAAAAAGATAGGATTATTGGTTTTATCAATTTTTCGTTGAATATATTGTTGCTGCTCCGTAGTATTAACCGGGAAACTTAACGCTACTTCTTTTATGTCAGGAATATACGTTCTTAAAAACTTCGTATATTCATATATATTTCGTTGAACTTCGTCCTCATTAAATGAATAAATGTCTCTACTTTTGATCTGTAAAATGTCCATATACCCCGTCTTGGTTACAATTACATTATTTTGTTCATCATATGATAAAAATGGTAATATATCTTTTGTTTGATGAAGCACTCTAGCCTTCTTCTTTTTAGGTTCTGTTTCTTTTCTTTTTAACCGATACTTTTTAAGAGAAATGAAGGTTTTTCTTTTTTTCTTTGAATCGTCGCTTTCCAAAGGGTTTACAATAATAGGTGTAATTTTTTCACTTTTTTCATTACTCTCCAATTGAATTCACCTCTTGAATGTTAGCTTTGTTTAAAGCAATCTCATTTTCAATAGCATGGACATCTAATGAATGATATTTGACTTTGCTTTTGATTAAAAAATAATAATAGGAATGGTAGTTTCTTTTTTTAGGATTGTTTAGTGACGGCAGTAGAAAATATAACGTAATTCCTAAAAAGAAAATGTAATATGGTATAATCAATATTTTATGGATATAGGAATCAAAACGACTGACAATGAAAAAAACCGCAAAAAAAATCACTATATCTTTGAGATATAGTGATTTAGTTATTTTAATTTCGCTTTTTACACTTTTTGGTATAGTATATCGCACTTTTTATTTTACTCCTCTCTCTTATTTCCTATATTTAATACATCCTTTAAATGCTGACTGCTATTTGGGGATGAGGTTAAACTTTTACCTTTTATGAAGTCATTTCCTTTTCTTAACGATTGTCCAATGTTATATCCTGTATTATGCGCCTTGGCATGCGTTTCTTTCATCCGTTGTCTAAATCTATTTTGCCCTCCTAAAGTATATTGATGTTGAGGAACTATATGGCCGGGATTTAAAGAAGAATTGGCTTCGGTTTTCACCCCATTACTTTGAGCCGGAGATATATTTGTATTTAATTGTTCATTCAAAGGACTGAAAGAATTACTTTCAGATTTTGCTTGACTATCATTCATAGGTGAAACAGAACTTAAAGTATTACCATGTTGGTCAAAAATAGGTGTTGATGTACCTATGTTGTTATTAAGGTTATGCTGTCTTATCCCTGGCTCAATTGGTTTATTAGCTGCTTTTCCATTCGCCTGATTGTTTCTCATATTACTATTAACAGGAACATTTGGATGATTGCTACTCATTCCATTTTGGCTAACAGGAATATTTGGATGGTTATTACTCATTCTGTTTTGACTAATAGGTACATTAGATTTATTTCCGTTTTGTCCATTAGTATTAATAGGCATATTAGGTTGGTTATGATTTTTCCTATTCATACTATTTGTACTATTGATTGGTTGGGTATCATTGAGACTATTTACATTCGTATTATTTGGTATACTACCACTGTTTTCAGGATTATCCATACTTTGGTCATTTTGATTAATCTGTGAGGTTCCAGACGATAACTCTGTACTTGGGTTACTGCTTGGATTGACCCCACCCTTCATGTCCTTCATCGACGGAACTTCCGATTGTTTAATTCCGTTACTAATACCTTTTGCCATTCCAGTAGCACCACTGACCAAACCGCCCATTTTTCCTGCTGCATTTGCTACGGTATTTTTTGCACCTTTAAGTCCTCCGGCAACTGCTTTTACTCCAAAATAACCTCCAGCGAGTGTTTGCCATCCACTTTTCAGCCCTGCATCTATACCTAAAATACGCTCTACAATATTTGGCCCATCAATTAACGCAAAGCTTCCAGCCACAAGTAATAATAGGCTTCCAAAGGAACCTATTTTTGAATCTACGGTTGATATCCAACCCGAATAAAATATATATATTTTTAGTAACAATGCAATAAAGAAAAGTACCGCAAAAGACGATAGAATATGACTTAATATTTGTTTTGTCCTTTGACCACTGGATAAATCTGTGACCGCAACAATAGAACCAAAGATTTTATTAAATGCTAATTCAAACATAATCCTTCCTGCTTTTACAACCGTAACTACCAAGGCTATTAATGTTGTTACTAACGAGACTATAATAATAATGAAATTCATCTTCCATCTGTAGTAGGATTCATCGCCTATCCCAAACCAACCTGAATCTAATTCAACCTCGGTAGGGTTACCTTTTACATCGGTAGCTACTTTATATTTAAGAACATCATTTTTAATGTTTTTATCGTCTGGATCTATTGTCTCTGTTATATCCAAATATTTAATTTTATCCAATGGAAGCATATTGACATAGCCTTTACTTGGACTTTGTAGTTTGAAATCTTTTTGCGCGTAATAATAAACATCAGCTAAATTTTCTTTTACAATTTGCGCTGACGAATTAGCTTTTTGACTGTCACTTATTGCATTAATGCCATCTGTCGTAATTCCATTAAGTTTTACCATTAATTGCGGTAAAATTAGAACAAATGTTATAGTTAGAATAATATTAAATACGATACTCGAACGATCTTTTAGTTTATTAAAAATTAACTGATAGCCTATAAAAATAATAGATATACCCAGTAAGACCCAAAGTACGGGTCTAAATTTAACAAGCAGTTTACTTATGGCATCATAGTTAAAAAAGTCGTTTAAGGTGAGTACTTTGTCTGTGACAGATTCAACTCCATCAACACACCACATTAAGCCTTTAATAGTTAACCAACCTAATTCCCTTATCCCGTAGGTGAATATATTGGTAACTTCTAAGATGTCTCGAAATTTTTCTAATATCGGTAAAACATCCATTTTTATATAACCCCCTCTCGTATTATAGTTTTAACGAAATATCACCTTTTTGTCGTTGTAAATATAATACGGATACTAAAATTGAGACAAAGAAGACGAAGCATATTATCCCCGAAAATGACAGATTCAAAAATTGACTATAAAGGTTTTTCACAAAGAACTTCATTCCAATTGGGGTCAAAAGGACAATACCATACATTGCGTATACCTGGTTTGCCTTAAATGTTTTTCTTCTCCATAATTCGTCTCTACTTGTTATTTCAAAATTTATATCCTTGTTTGGCTGCTTAAACATATCTTTTGCATTGCCACCTTGTTCATATTTAATTTGAAGTGTTTTATGAAATACATCTAAGGCACTGAAGTTATATTTTTTAAAGTGGGATATGTCTAATTGTCCTTTATTCCTTAATGTATCAATGGTTTTTTGAATATCTTTTTGAATTTGCGGATCAACAAGTTCCTTTGTTTCTTCTAAGGCATAAAGAACATTTTTTCCTGTTTGCAGAAAGAATGCAATAGAGGAAGAGTATTTATTTAATTCTGTTAGGAGATATAACTCTTTCTTAATTTTTTTGTTTTGGGCAGTAAAGTGCTTTAAGATAAACACTGAACCGATAATTCCCGATAATATAGTGAAGAGTAGATTATTAGAAATCACGTAGAAGTAAATTGCACACAATAAAAAAAAGGTGACTATGTAACCGAAGATAGCCCACCCCGAGAAAAGTTCTTTTAAAATATTTAATTGTTTTTTCATTTTTACCCCTCCAAAGTGATTAATGTTTAAATGCTGTTGGCCTAATAGCATATAATGGTTTATTTTTACTATCTATCAAAATACTATGTCCCCTTGGTAAACAGTCGGTTATTTGATGTATTTCAGGATAACGAAAGGTATCATTAAAAATGACCTTATACGGGAACGTTTTTGTAAGTTCATTCCATTCTTCATATAAATTTTGGACAGAGAGAATGATATGAATGCCGCAGCCATTAACGATTTCTAAAATTTCTAAGAATATATCTAAATAGTTTGGCGAAATTAATCGCTGTCCCTCATCTATGACTAAATAATCAATATTCAGTTTGTATAGATCAGCAGGAAGCTTGTAAAGTATGTCGTATATGGCATCCAAATAACTTTTTTCGAAATATCTATCCTTAGCAAAATAAAGATTTATAAAATTTGCTTTCGTTTCACAAAGTCGTTCAATTTGACCAACTGAAACATTTTCACCATTAATATTATTGGTAAACTCCATGTTTTCATTAAAAAAATCCAAGAGTAAGATTTTTTTGTTTTTGCATAAAGAACCTTCTATTAAATATCTAAGTGTTTGAGTTTTTCCCGTTGCTGCATAGCCCATCAATACTGTATTAACGTTATAAAACTCCTTCATTTCAGGGAAAACAAATGTATTTTTGCCTTTTCCTAATGCTCCTAAAACAACCTGATTATTTCTCATTTTTTTACCTCCTAAATAAAAAAACTTACAAGTCAATAACGACTTGTAAGTTCTAAAATTTGTGTATATAGTTCTTCTTAATATGAGGGGGATACTAATAATATACATCATTTGGAGTGACATTAGTATGCCAATATCCTGCCGAAATAATGCCTTTTTTATGCCACTTTTTCTTTTGGAATAAAACACTCTGGCAGTTCATGATATAACTCATAGTCCTCTAATGTGCTAATAGTATCCTTAGATAGAGGAGAAAATTCATAGACATCTTTATAAACTTTCTCCTTATGGTCATAAACCTTGTTTTGACGATAAATCGGAATATATTCAGCACCTTTTTCTCCATAATCAATAAATTCTACAACTTCTTTAATATAACGGACAATTCCATTTTCTGTTTCTTTCATCTTCATGTGAATCCCAAACTTCAAATACTCTACAATTTCTTTTCCTAATAAGATTGGATCATTATTTTTTGTACCTTGATTTATCATTTTAATTAATCTACTTGGAATAGCTGCTGCACCCTTAGCATGTAAGGTTGTGATAATGGGATGATCCGTTAATGCGGAATCTAATACATTATAGGCTTCTGCCCCTCTTGTTTCACTTACAAGTAACCAATCTGGATTATTCCTCAACCCAGCTTTTATTAAATCCACAAATTCTATATTTTTATTTCGGTTATCATCAATTAAGGTAGTCCAACTATTAATATCTTTTTCAGGATATAACTGTTTAATATGACTATCCATCGTATCTTCACAGAGTGTAATCTTTTTTGAATCAGGGATTAGCCCTACTAAGGTTTTCTGCAGCTCTGTCTTTCCACTTCCTGTCTTTCCAGAAATGATAATGTTACTATCAGCGCGAACAAGAATTTCTATTAATTTAGCGACATCTTTATTGGCTAAATGGGTTAGAGATTGAATGGCTCTTCTCGGCTTAGATACACGAATAGCAAAGGTCATTCCATAGGGACTTATAGATTCGTGCATGGCATTGACCCGATATTCTTCGATTTCCGTATCCAAAATTGGATTCGATGTTGTTATTTCTTTTTTTTGTATATCCGCAAGTCTTTTAATTAATACCTCCACCTGCTCTAGGGTAGGTTGCACAGGAGAAAGAAACCTCCCTTTTATATTGTGCTGCACCCAACATTGTGTGCCATTAAAAGATATATCTGTAATGTTTTCATCTGTCATTATTTCTTCGACGAAACTTCCTTTAAAAAATGATTGTTGTTCCATACTTATTTTTCCACTCCCAAAAAAGAATTATAGGTGTTTCATTACTTGAGAACCTAAACTTATAAACATGCTTACAACAAATGCAAAAACAAATCCTAACATAATGATAATCGTTGGATTTGCGTATTTATCCATTCTTGAGACACTATATTCAATCAATTCCTTAATTTTATTGGTCTGTAATTTATCTATTAAACCTTCTAATTCCTGTAATTCATCCTTGTTTATCCCGTGTTCACTAAATTCATAAATCATGCCCATAATCATATGCGCTTCGCCAGTACCAATAAAGTCTGCAAATCTCATATAGTGTTCTCGTTCATTTTTTTGACTAATACCTTCAATTAATTTTTCCACTTCTGTTTTTATTGGATCTTCAATATATGGTAATGTTGCTTTAATTGTTTGATAAATATTTCCTTGAGTTTCTAGTAAAGATAGAAAGCATCTTAAAAATTTAGGAAACATAAATGTTTTAATCATATCCGTATATTTTTTTCTTTTTAATAAGTTATAATATGGTAGTTTAAATGATAGGAATCCTACAAAGGGGATTCCTATAAATAAAACATATTTTTTGGTACTAAACACTACTAATATGAAAATCATTAGCAGCAGAAATGCAAATAGCAGCCTTGTTCGAAAAAATTTATTTTTAGATATTCTGAAATAGTCTAAATATATATCCCTATTTTTTTCCGTTAATAACTCCATCATTTAAAACCCTCCATACATTTCCAATGCAATATTTTCTTCCTCTTCCCCGAAATTAAATACATTATTTTCTCTTTTCTCGATGTAATCTAACTTTCTATCCCATTTCTCCCATTCTTCTATGGAGAAATATGGCTTGATTGTCTCCTTAATAAGGGTTAATTCATCATGCTGGAAATCCGTCTTTGCATGGGTAATAAAAGCAGCAAACTGTAAAATTGTTAGTGAATCTTTAAACTTGGTATACGTTTCTAACATATCAGCTGACAGCTTTTCATGAAGAATATTAGATATTTCCTCTAATTCTCCAGGTGTAAATGAATCTATTATTTTTGAGTACTTGTCCTTATGTGTCCTCGTGCCAAAAACAATATCCTCAAGTTTAACTTTTATATGTTCCCCAATAATAGGTAAATTGTTGACCGATTTAGAGGTGTCAAATGTATCTGATAGATATTGCCATCTTGCCTTAAGTTGTGTTTTATCATGATTGTATATTGGTTTTGGTTTTATCTTTTCTCTCTTTAGATCTTGTCTTTTAATTACACGAACAACGACACTTTCTTGCTCTTTTAAAGACATTAATTCATTTGGTGTTAGTAATGGTCTCTCGATATTACTTTCACTATGATTTTTTTCAAATGAAAGTGATTGTCCAGATCGCGATATATCTACAATAGTCTCGTTACCGACCAGCTTAGAAAAATGCTCTGCCGTTGATAGATCATTTGTTAATATATAAATTTGATTACCACAGTTCCCAATGATGGTATCGGCATCTTCCCCATATAATTTTTTCAATTGGGAATACGCTTGGATAATTAAATTAAATTTAATGTTTCTACCTAGGCATACCGTAATAATGTTACTCATTCCCTCAATTGCCGGCATATTACCAAATTCGTCCAAAAGAAAAACCACTTCACGAGTGCATTTTCCACCTCTTGAAATGGTTGCTTTTTTTGCTAACACATAATATAACTGACGAACAAATATTGAAGCTAATACATGATTGGACGAATCATAGTCGGGGGTAACCATAAACACGGCTATTGGTTTTTCTCCGAATCCTATTTCTTCTAAATCAATCGTGTTTTTAGATGTCATTTTTGCATTATTTTCATCCGTGAAAATTTGTAGTTTATCCATTGTGGATGAAAAAATGCCACCCCTTGTACTACCTTTAGCAAAATTACTTGTTGCGTACTGAAGCTTCGCAGGATCTGTTGCAGGGCGACGTTGAAAGAAATTGTCTAATTCGTTATTTCCCTCCAAGTCCTCTTTCTCTCCTAGATTTGCTAAAAAGTTAGCCACAGAGTATAAGGTTATTTGTTCTTCTTTTCCCTTTTTTAAAGAGTCGGCCGTGATAGCCAACACTATTGCACTAAACAAGGACATTGCTGAACTTTGCCAAAATTTATCTTTAGCCGTAGGGTCATTATATAATGTATAGGCTACAGTTCTAGTTAGTTGTTGTGCTGTTGAATAGTCTCCGTTTTTATAAGAATCAATTATAAGTTGTAAAGGATTATAACTTAATGAAGTTTTTGGATTAAGTAGATTTAAGACTAAAACTTCGTAACCACGTTTTTTTAATGTCTCATAACTAGCAGCAGCCAGTTCCCCTTTAGGATCGTTGACAATTAATGATGGTTTTTTTTCTGCCCTTGAATAAACATCTATTGTAGGTACAACAAAAGTTTCACCTTTCCCCGAACGAGTTGTACCAATAATGAGATTGTTAACGGGATTATCGTCTATAAATATCGTATCTTTATACCTTGAAATTACTACTCCACCATTACCGGGATATTCCTTATCTTTTTCTGGAACGGCCCGATATTGTTTTTTTAATTCCGGCAAAGTAGTAAATTCACTTGTACCTCTTTGCCCTTTATTAATATTTCCATAGTTCTTTTTTAATTTATAAACTGTACGAATCAACCCCCACATATTTAAAGCAAACATACCTATATAAAACCAATAATACTTGGGTTTAAATTCTAAGATACTTGAAGATGTTATTCCTATATTTGCTATACTTACGTTTTGGTCTTTAAGGAAAAGTGTAAGAAAATCATACAAACTCAATATAAGCGTTAATATAACATTTGAGAGAAAAATTGAGAGAAAAATATATACAATACTTGCAACTAAAAGTACCTTAGTATTTGCCAAGTACGAAAGCAAATTTTTATTCATATATACACCACCTTTTCTATGTCTAACGCCTTGAAATAAGAACATAATTACTTGTTTCAAGATGATTGTCTTTTGTAAAACCATCGTAGTTATAGTTATAGTGAATATAGACGTATTTCCCAACATCTTGTTTTCCTGAAATAGGACTGCCGTTTTCATCTGTAAAAGATACTTCTAAACCTGATTTTTTTAGGTCTGAACTGACATCTAATACACGACTTGTAACACCGCCTTCTTCATCCACTAATTTTTGCATTTCTGTTGTTACTCCTAATAATTGCGATGTCCTGATATTCTGAACCGAAAGATCGAGACTTCCCGGGATAAAAAAAACGCACAGTATAAATATGCTAATTAAAAGGCCGAACTTCTCACCCATTTAACTATCCCCTTTCAATGTAATTCGTTGTACACTTTTTGATACCACTTCGTTCTTACTATTTAAAAGTTCTATACGGAATTGAATACTAGAAATCTCTGAATCTAATTCCGTAGGGCTTCCACTAGGATTTAAAAAGACATAGTCTATTTTTATAGCTTTTCCATGCTCCTTTTGAGTTTTTACTATATCTAAGATTAGATTTGACATAACGTCTTTTTTATTGATATTTACATCATCATAATTTTGCCGCAAACTCCCTACAACACTTGATTTAAGTGCACTTTTGACTTCTTGTGTAGCACGAATATTTGAATTTTGTTGTGTAGAAAAATAAAAAAGGACTGCTGCCAGTCCTGTAAATACAAACGCAATTATTAAATATTTTAGCCATGATATCAAACAAAACACCGCCTTATCCTAAAATTACTCTTCTTAGTATTTTTCCTATTTAGAGTAATTTCACTTCTCAAGTTCGTTTTTTTTATTTTTTTCCTCAACACCTTTTAATAATTTTTCGGAAAAACTTTTAAAGGAACTAACATAATTCTTTATCTCATTTTCATTTTTCTTGTAGTAGGGAAACCCTACATATTCTTTTCCATTCGATTTACCTACTATCACGTTATTTATAATTAATGATTTATAAGCGACATTTACTGATTTATTACCATTCTGAAATGTATAAGAACGTAAAATTTTTGGGGTTATATCATCCTTTATAGTGATGTTAATCGGTTCCTTCTTAACTTCCTCTTTTAGCCCATGTTTCAGTTCATAAAAATTCTTTACCAAGGCACCTTCTATCATTCGTTTATCATGATTATATTTTGGATCGTCATTAAACACATATACATCACGATAAACATCATCACCACCTTTTTGTCTCGGGTAATTTATTAATACAGAGTCTTTATACTCCTCTACAGTGATATTGTTTAATAATAGTTCCCCATACTGTATTGATACTAAGGCACGATCCTGATCTTTCAAATAAGTCATATTATTTATTTTCACTTCAAGATTTTTATTTCCATTTTCCTTCACTTCAACCATTTTCTTTTCCTTCTCCTTTTCTCCTAAGATACCAAAATATGTATCCTCAAACTTTAGCCTGTCTTTTTGAAGGAATTCATTTGGGTCTTTAATCCCTTCTAAATAATTAAATGACGTGTATTCATGTCCTTCACTTGATAGCACTTTTTCAATTTTACTGTGTGCTTCTCTTCCTGCTTCATCATTATCTAAAGCCAAAATGTGTAGTTTATCTTTAAATACATCGGGATTTTCCTTAATAAAGTCTAATAACTGCTGTGTTTTTCTGTTCCCTGTTAACCCAACTATGCCCACATTCTCATCAATTTCACGAAAAGAAGCTGCATCAATTATTGATTCAGCGTAGACTATTTTGGTAGCATTTTTAGGGATATCATGGAAGAAGATTTTTGCATTATCTAGAGGATTTATTGATAGTTGTATTTCTTTTTTCTTTATTTCAGGGTCAATGGTTGAACGTAAAAGGATATAATCAACCTTGTTCTCTTTATTTTTAATAAAAAAGATTATATTTCGTTTTGTCATAAAAGAAGAGTTTGAATAATCCTTTTTAAGGAGATCAGGTATTCTCGAAAACATCAATTTAACATTTTTCTCTGTCATTAAATCAACACTAAAGAGCGAGGTTGTTTTCCTACTTAGTCCACGATATTCTTCTAACTCAGGGTTTTGGCCATGTTCTTGCTGAAAGGTAAGAAACTTTGTTAACCATTCTATTTGCGATTTTTGATTTTCTGTTAGAGGTTCGGCTTCATCTTCAACCCTTTTAGCTTCCTTTTTTAGTTTGTACGTTTGTGATTTTTCATGAAATTTAACGTTGATCTTTACCCCACATTTGTTATCACGGTTACATTGGATAAACCCTATGTTTTTTTTATAAACGAATGCTTCATGCTGCTTGCATTCTGGACAATCACATAAATAGTACCTGCCCTCATCCGTAGCATTCAGTTCTTCGAGCATATGATTAACACTTGTAAATTCCAAACTAGTAACGTTTTTCAATGTATCACCTCCATATAACTGCCTATATCATTCAGTTTTTAACGGTTCTTTTATTTTTAAAGTTTCTTTCAATTTTTTCTTTTATATCCATCAACACTCGGGGATATCCAGTAGATGATGTTTCAGTAATGTTTAACGGAATAAAAAAAAGCCCTTTCCTTTTAGCAACCTTTTCATTTAATGACTGCTGAAAAAAAGAAAAGTTGGCTCTTTCGGCTTGAAAAATAAGATCCTTTTCTATTTCACTAGCGATTTCAAATCGTATATATTCTTCCCCCAATTTAAACCTTTTGGAAAAGAATTCACTTAACCGCAATGGAGTAATAACCATAAAGTCAGAACTTTCATCAGCACTAAGTTCAATAAGCTTGTCTAATTCTTGATCATTTTTACCTGCACAAAAAACATGGTTTCTTTGGCTATTATCATAATAAACAAAAGGGGAAAAAGACTTGTTTTCCGTCAATGTTTTCTTTGCCTTATTCCAAATTTTCTTTGCTTCTTGATAGCAAAATGTTCCTATTTCTCTTTTCATTACTTCTTCATAATATTGTTCTACATGTGTATCCATTTATTTCCCTCCACTAACTTCCTCTGATTAATTTTTTTGCATTGAATGAAACATATTGAATCAATGCCCACCATTCAAACTGCTCACTGTCTTTTTCTATTACATAGGCATTAAATAACTGATTTTTTGTTTGTTCAATCTCTATTTCACAAAGAATAAAAGATAATATTTCATCTGAATATAGTTCAAATAGTTTTTTTGTTTCAAAGCGCTCTTTTTGTTCTTCTGATATTTCTTGATTAGCTAATGACTCAATCATAATTTTTACTTCATCAATTAGATATTCGTCCTTATAACCGTGAAAATAAGGGATAAAAAAAGGATCTACTCCACTTTCTTTGTACCATTTCAACATTTGGCTAAACGACATAAAACTATCATCTTGGAGTTCCGTATCGCCTTCATTTATTATTACTGAAGGTGTATCTCCTTTGATGTTTTCCTCTTCATTCTCGATAGTACTGGCTTTTAGCGTTTCCTCTTGCACTTTTACAATTTCTGCTTTTGGCATTGCTTCTTTTCTTTGCTTGACTACATATCCTAAATTTAAAATATATTCTTGGGATAGACTAGATGTTGTTCTTTCAAGTTCTTCCGTGAAGAACTCGTTAACGACAGGCTCTATTACGCTTACTTTTACTTTTTCTTCTGTATCCAATATGATTCCATTTCGATTCAGGTCAATCCATTTATCAACGAATCTCTGATCTATTTTCTCATTCCATTTGAGTGACTCATTAAAATCGTCGCTTTCAAAAATGTTGAATAAATAATCTTGTAAGGTTTGATATGCATGGACATCCAAGCGAATAGTACTAATACGGGAAATAGAAAAACTAAAATAGTACGTCGAAGAAAATAATAGCCATTTCTTGAAATTATCCGCATTACTAAACCATTCATTGAATTTCGTCTTTTCTTCTAAATGCCGGTACTTGGCTTCAATGATTAAACAATCATATATCTTACTACAAATGCTATCAATTTCACTAAATAAACCTTCTGTTATTTTTGAAGAAAATGTTTCAAAAATAGCCTTATGCTGCTCTAATGAAAAGGAAAATGGTATTTTTTTTAAATACTCCTCAAGATTCTTAGAGAAAGCATAAAACGTCTCCACTAAAAATAACTCTTTTTCCTGCTGAATATAGTTATTAATAAAGTTTAAATATTTATTTTTATTTTCTTCATCCCACGCATCTGTAGTTGTAATAGCGTTCTTTATAATACTTTCTAAGGACTTACCATCACTTATGATACAAAATGCTGTTAAAATATGTTCTTCTTCTATGAATAAATTGAATTTTTTTTCTCCACCGTCTCTCCCATTTTTTTTGAAGTCAGAATGAAGTTTATATAAGATTTCCTCTGCTTCAAACAGAAAGTATCTTTTTTCATTATCTATAGCTCGTATATTTTGACCGTCATTACTAAATTGAATATAGAGTTCTCTCACTTTAAATCAGCTTCCTTATCTAATTGATAATATAGGAAGAAGAACAAAAATGTTCTTCTTCCTTAAACTTCAACTAAATTTCATATTGGTAGTTAAGGAATTTCCTAGTGCTGAACCACCATAGACTAAGATTGCACCTACAATGCAGCCAATAAGAATCCCCTTTGCTATTGCACGTCCCTGTTGACCTCCTAATTTAAAACAATAGCCACAAACAATTAGCGCTAATACTATACATACACTAGCTGGTTTCTGTGCCCATGTAGCAAAGTTGGTTAGTGTTGTGATAAGCTGTTCCATCTACTTTTCACCTCCTTTTAAGAGCAAGGTTGGTAGAATTTCAGGTAATTTTTCTTGCACCAATTCCATATGTCTTTCATGCAACCATTCAAAATAGGAACGGTTTTCTGATTCCAAAATCATTTCCGCCATTTTCTTCTGTTCATTGAATTTCGCGGGCTTTTTATTCTTTTTTGGTTTACCTGAACTGCTATTTTCATTACTTGGATTAGTATTATTAAATGGGTTATTTAGTGTTTCTCCCATTTCGATTCCTCCTCTTAAATGTCTAAGTTTGTTAAAATTTTCTTTATGCTTTCGAAGATTCTCTGACCATCCGTTATTCTGAATCCATGCAGTAAAAAGGATGAGAAATCAATTTTTTGTATTTGTTGTCTTTCATCATCAGTAATAACGATAGAATGAGGGTAGTTTTCAATATCTATGGTAGGATCGTGTTGCTCATTTACTAATGGGTTATCAAACACACTACCTAATAAGTAACGCTGGAATGAAAAGTTATTTCCAAATTCGAATGTAATGTCACTTAAACCTAGTTGACCAAGTACCAACATATTTTGATATACAGTCTCCGGTTGTAGTTTTGAGTTAACATCAACAGGTATATAATATTTGGAATGATTATTTCCATCTGTCAGTACAGAATCGGAGTAAGTTGATTTCGTGAAACGCTCATATTCACTTTTAGCTGCCTGATTAACGGTATCTATAGAAGAACCATGAGGAACCGAAAACGTCATACCTGTATTTTTGGTTAAATAAAAATCATCTTTTGAAATGACATTAATGTTCCATTCTGAACTGCCAGCTTTATTTACTGAATCTATCCGTAATGGAATTGCATATTCTGAATAATCATATCCAGTTGTATTTTGATATTTGCTTTTTAAATTTGGATCTAAATCCACTGGAAAGTAACTCATAACTTTAGGTATTGCATGCCATGTTTCATTTGGTATATCAACCTGATATTGAATTGGGTTTTGAACAAAATAAAACCAACCTTGTGAAATTAGGTTGGTTGTTGAAATAGGAAGTATGAATGTTTCATAGTAGTCATTTTTACTAATAGAATCAGGGCTGCCATTGAAATTAGCATCTTGGCCTACCAATAACTGTTGTACACTATTCCCTTCATCTGCAAAGATTGTTTCTCCTCGATGATGATCTGCCACTAAAGTCGTTTGCCATTTCTCTGTTTCCCCTTTTTCCCAGACAGGTGTTGTATTTACATATTGCCATTTTAAACAGTCTTTCCCTTGTTGTTTTACACATTTATAATTGTCCTGAGAATAATCCGTATACTCATATTCAAATGAATAATTAATCGTTTTACCTTTAATAGAGTCAGCATCTATTTGAAGATTTAAAGGAGAACTTGAAGATTGCGAAAATACATTGTTTACACTAATACCATATTTAATATTTCTTACTTGGTAATGATCCCCGGTTATTTTCATATTGTTTTGCAATAGAATCACGCTATTGGTACTTTCTTGTGGTTTCCATAGTTTCCACAGAAAGCTTCCATTTGCCTGTCCTGAACCTCCATTATGATGAGTTTCCGATGGATCAGGTTTTGATACGGCATAAGTAAAAGTTAAAGTAATATTTTTACTTGCTTTTCCCGTGAATTTTTGGGTTGATGGTGAAGCTACATAAGGGTTCCCTTTACTATCTTTAAAAACACCTTTTTTTTCAGGTACGAATGTATAAGATGTTCCTTCTTTTAAAGTCTTATGGTCTGTTCTCAATATCTTTCCTGAACCACTATCCTTATGTTTTATTGTTATATCAATAGAGCATTTTTGGGTACTATCAATAACTGAACCATCAGGGCATGTTTTTTTTGTACTTTGATATGAAATTGTGGCTATTTCTCCTGCAAAGTTCCAATAAGGACTGGCTGCCCATTTTGTTTTACCACCATCTTTAGGACTAGCAACACCATACCATATTACAACACCACTTTGGTCATAGGTTTTCATTTGATAGGTGGCGCCTTGAGTAAAGTAAATTCGATTATCCAATCCGCCCTCTCTTGGCTTTGCCCGACGCAGAACTCCTTCCGTATTCATTCTTAATTGTTTGGCATTAATACCACTCGACAAATTAATTTTGCCATCGTTAAAATCTAAATCGCTAAATTCGAAAGGTAATCGCATTTCATCATAGAGGACTTTGTTTTCAACTTTTTTAACAATATAGATACTCCATTTTGTACTTTCTTCTCCTTTAGGGAATAAGTCATTTAAAGGAATATGTACTTTAAATCCAACGCTTTTGTAGTACATATTACACTTTTCATTATTTTTGTTATAATCGCTGTCTTTACACGGAGTATTAATTGGACCCGTTGAACTCATCCTATTGTATTCCAAGTCTTTAGAAGCATCATTTGCTAATTGCTCGGCCTTGTAAACTTTATCTCTTCCGTCTTGCCTATTTTTTAACCAAATATACGTTTCTTGGTTGTCACTGTAATGATTATGATAACCTACTATTGCCGACCATCCTTTGAACTCTAAATAGGGTTGTGCTCCTTTTCCATAATTCCTATTTACAACACTCCAACCATCTGTATTGCTGTCATCATAATAGACATCGTAAACAAGTTTTTTTCCACTTTCAAATGAATTCCCACGATCTGCTTTTGTTTTCTTGTTAAAATCACTCATGTTAACATCATAAGGAGAGTAAGAAGCTGCAAATACATGACTATGTAGTGCTTGCGACATAAATAAAAAACAAAAAGCAAATAGTCCTGTATAAAGTGCTTTCTGTATTCGTTTCATACCAATCTCCTTTCATAAAAAGAAAATTAGACGTCTGTTTCTATCAAAAAAACAAACTTCTAATTTTCTAATATATGATATAAGCAGCAATAATCGCTCATTATTTAATCCCAAAGAAAGATCCAATGAATCCTACGGATCTGTTCGCAGAATCAAATCCTGATTTAATTAGTTTCATTGTTCCATCCTTAATTGCAGTCATAACGTCTGGCCAAAAAATTGAAACTGCTGCAATAACAAGTCCAGCAATACAAACTACAACTAACATGTTAAAAAGACCACCTGATTTTTCACCCATTCTATCTTCACCCCCTTTCAAGGCAAAATAAAACCTTACAGTATATTCTGTAAGGTTTTTATGTTATTAAATTAAGATGGAATAATTGTCCACGTTAAATCCGTACTATAAGTTAATGGTGAACCATCTGCATTTACATAACCATAACTAGGATTTAAGTTAATTTCTAAAGTATTGGTTGGTAAAGTAATTTCATATATCCCATATCCTAAGTTTGTAGCATCTGAATTTACAACAGTCACAGGAGAACCTTTATCTATTGATTGTGTGGTGCTAATGATTCTTGGTAAGTTACCTTTTAATCCCCTTGTTTGAACAATATTTAAAGCAGGTTTCATATTGATAGAGTTAATTGGGAATTTTCTTTTTTGATCACTACTTGTAAAGTTTGTACTTCCCACTTGTAACATCCAACCACTTCTAATTTTTCTTGTATCCTTAACGATGATTTTTTCATTAAAGGTACCGTATGATTTTTGAATATTGCCATCTAAAGTTAACGGACTTAAAACAATATCTTTCGGTGCACTTATTATTTGTAACGAACCGACGGCAGTTCTAAATGTTTGTTTTCCAGGCGAACCCGTCCCATTAACACCAATAGGTATTACCGAATAGTTGTAATCAGTGTCCGAGATCAACGCATCATCAAAATAATTAAGATTGTTTCCTTGATATATCGTTTGGCCATTTCTTTCTAAACGATAACCTGTGGCATTGGAAATACTACCCCAATTTAATGTCATACCTAAGTCATCAATATTCGAAGCAGTCAAAGTCATATCCGATGAAAAGTTATATCCTGTAGCATCATTTCTATTACTACTTTTATCAAACGATATACCTGTTGTTAATTTATCAAAAACCCAACAACCAATTAAACCTGAACCTGGATATTTACCTGCTGTTGCATCCATTAATTCTGTGTAATCTAATGCCCTATTCCAAATACGAACGTTATCTATTTTACCTATAAATGGTTTAGTGGTTCCCCCGGTAGAAGTTGGATTCGCCCCAATGTATAAATCCGTTCCTGAATATGAAACAGAACCCGTAGCAGCTACACTATCCATTAATTTTCCATTAAGGTATAATTTAACGTTTTGACCGTCATAAGTTAAACCAATATAATTCCATCCATTTAGTGTTAACAATGAACCATCAAACATTGCGTCGAAGCTTGTACCATTAATAGAAACATAGGCGTGGACTTTCGAGTCTCCTTCTATTTTTATAGATATATCTTTAGATGAAATAGTTGAGTTTGAAACAAGCGTTTCTTGTTGTAAACTTTTTGGTTTAACCATGATTCCCCAAGTAAAATTGTTTACTAAATAAGGTTGTATCGTTGGTATACGGTAAAATTGTGTTCCACTAAAATCTAGACCACTATTTGGATCTAAGTTTGGAGGATTATAAACAATATCCTCGTAATCCACAGTTACAGAATAAGAGTACATAGTAGTGTAAGTTCTAGTGTCTTGGGCTGGTTTTGTTACATTTCCTTCATATCGCCATACCCTTGTATCTACTGCTGGCTTTGTAACATATCCTTCGTATCGCCATACCCTTGTATCTGTTCCAGAAGAACAAACTGTTCCTGAATAATATCCTGTTACATAAACACCATTACTACCACTACCAGTGTAAGATAAAGTTCCAGAATAAGTTCCATCATTATAATACATACTACCGGGGAGTGATTCACCTTTTCTAGGGTCTATAGTAGTGGATCTAGACGCAGTCTTGCATGAACCAGGAGTATAACTACCACTGTATACATATGAACTTAAGGTACCACTATAACCTCCAGAATTGTAGTTGGGGGAAGTTTGATTTGTAACCCATTTTGTATCACTAGGAGTGTAACTTCCACTTATTACATATCCTGTTAAAGTTCCACTATATCCATCTTTGTTATAGCTGGCAGAAGTTTGATCGGTAACAAACTTTGTGTCTGCCGGAATGTATGTCCCTCCAGTTTGTACCTGTTTTCCTGTTCCCCCGGTTAAATTTAACTTTATGTTTTCACCGTCGACTGTCCATTGGACTTTCCCGTTATCAACCGTAATATTATTTACTTTTGTTAAATTAGGGATATTTATTGTTTGAGTTTGATTCTGTGAAGTGCTTTGCGCAAATTGAAAGTCCTTTGTTTTGCTAGCTGGATTTGTTGCAGCATTTGATTGTTCAACATTAAAGTAACTTAAAACATTAATAAAGATAATGAAGGGTATTATAACCTTAAATAATTTCTTCACTAACACACCCCCTTATTAAGCAACCTTTTTCCCTTCTGATTCAGTGTTAGATTGTTTATTTTTCTTCTTTCCAAATCTATAAGCAAATATCACTATGCATACAAGTAATAAGCTGCCCCCTCCCCATGTATACCAAGGAAGTTGTAAGAATGGAGTTGAAACTTTTTGATTAGTAGCCTTCGCATATTCCTTAACATCTGTTCTTTCAATTTCGAATGGTTTTTCTATTTCATTGTTTGAATTAGTTTCATGCAAAACTAATTTATACTGACCTGATTCAATGGTCTTACCTTCCCACGGGATTCTCATTTTAACTTCTGATTTAGGCGCAACATTGAACGGTTGGATTTTCCCTTTAAATAGCGTTTTGTTATCTTTACTATTCATTACCTTGTAATCATAGGAAACATTCTTTATAAGATCAGCATTCTTATTCGTTAGTTGAAAGTTAACAAAGCTGCCCCCTAAAAAAACTTGATTGGATGCATCAATAATATTTAAAGGAACCTGCCTTTCTTTCTTTGGATAATTTAATTGGATTGCTATAGCAGTTCCAATTTTTATATTTCCTTTTACTGATACGTCATTTTTTGTTTTTTCCACCTTTTTCTTGTTATCCTCTTTTTGATTAAAGAGTAATCCCCCAAGTAGTACACCTTTTTTGTCTGGGATATTTACTTTAATTTCTGTTTTTTTTGTTTCAAAAGGCTTTAATTTAATTGTTTCTGGAACTTCGATGTATTGATCCATATAGAAAGAACGGTCTATCAAGCGAGCATAATCATTTTTTCTTTCTTTCTGATAGATGATTCCACTTTGCGGACTATTTAAGGCATTAGCCATCATCATATTTACAGTTATTTCTTTTGAAGATAAATTTTTAATTAGTACTGATAATTTTTGTGTTGTGTTTGGACGTACATTCAAATCAAAATAACTTTTTACACCTTCAACTTGATTTTGTGGTAAATTTAAGGACACTGAAAATGGAAGTGATTGTTGATTGTTGTCGGAAGCGTTTTTAGAAAATCCTGTTGTTACTGTAAACATACAAATAACTAATATGGTTAAAACTACTGACTTATATAATTTCATGATTTTTCACCATTAAAGGTAGATGTAATGTTTACATCTACCTTCCCATTATGCTTATGGCCCCGAAATAATAGTATAAGTAATGTCTGTTTCATATGGAGTAGCTTTACCAGCGTAGTTTACTGTATCAACATAAGTTGTGGCAGGATTAAGTGTTAGCTCTAAATTATCGCTTCCAAAATCAACATCGTATTTTCCCATTCCAGTATCTTTGTTTGCAGAAAGTACTGCCACAGGTGAACCACTGTCAATTACCCATGAGGAGCCTGTCCAATTTGGCTTTACTGATGTAGTACCACCATTTGCATTAATTGCTGCATTATTATTTTTTAGTACTAATGAACCTTTCGGTAAAGTTCTAGCCGATGTTCCACTAGTAAAACCACCTGAAGGTGTCACAGTTTTAAGTTGTGTAGCTGAAACCGTTATACGATAACCTTCCCCTGTTCCCGAAGCATCCTTTAATGACAAAACCCCAGGATCTGCATTCGTCTTTTGAATGCTTCCATCCAAAGTTACATCCTTAAACTGTGTTGAAGGAGTTACAGATACATCTCTAGTACCTCCTAAAATTTGTTGAGTAACATGTGTGCTTGCACTAGAAGGCGTTTCAGCTGCGAAGCTTGGAGCGCTAATTGCCGTAACTCCTATAAGCGCAGCAAATGCGCCTGCAAAAATTTTTTTTGTGAAATTCTTCTTCATTTTAATAGATCATTTCCTTTCCGATATTTTTTTGTTTTTGAACTCGGTTTGTTTATTCAAATATTTACATTGTTTTCCACTCCTTTTTCAATAAAAAAACTTGTAGAACTAAACGTATCTACAAGTCTCTTAAATATTAATCATTTTGAAATTTTAAATTAGTGGATAGAGGATAAAACAATTCATCTATCTACTATTTCCACAATATCATTATAGCTCACCTTCCATGCCTAAGCACTGCCTTTATTATGCCTAAATTCTGCCTTCAATCTGTCAGAGAACTGTCAAAGATATGCCAACTACTTATAAAAAAAACCTTATATTTTAAATATAAGGCTTTCCCAATCTAACGGACTAATAATAATCCTTCTCTATACATTTTCTCTCTATAAAACTTTTTCCCCTCATGTAATGTTCTTGGTAATGCACTTGTAACTACATGTGAACATTCATCAAGGCTACAAATAAATAAAGGTGCAAACTCAGTCTTTTTATCCATGGAATGTTCAAAATCCAGATACCCATTTACATTAAATTTAATCTTTATATATCCTAATTGTTCTAATACCCCGGATGAACATTTTGGACAATTCATATTTCCCCTCCTAACAGGTTTTATTTGCTTTTTATTTTTTAAACTTATTTATCATTCTTGTAAAGATATCCTTAAATCTAGGATGGAAAATGAACAATGATCCAAATGTTATAGCTGCCAAACCTACTACTCCACTTGTAATTAGTGGTACGTTTAAATTAGAGGATTTTACTTCTTCATCTTTAACAGACTTCTCTTTATTTTTAGCATTATTGTTATCATTCTTGGTAACTATTGGACTCTTATTATTTGTAACTGTTAGTTTAGTAGCTTCCTTTTTGGTATCGTCCTTATAGCCGAGCATTAAAGCTTCTTCTCTTGTTATTTCTTGCTTTATATGTTTATCTGTTACTACTGCAAAGTAATGATTTTCATTTTTTTGTACCTTTGCATGCATTTTCTTTAATTCTTCGATTGAGTAATACTTTGCTTTTGAATCGTTTTTTTTACTAGATTCCTTTGGGATTACAGTCTCTTTTTTATTTTCAACTATTGTTTTTTCTTTCTGTTTTGGCTTTGATACGGTGATTTTTGTTGGCTCTTTAGTACTACTGGATTTATTCGAATTACTTTTACTTGTATTTGTTGAGTTATTCTTTGATGTTGTTGGTTGCGTCGGTTTCGTCGTTGGCTTTGGTGTTGGTTTCGGTGTTGGTTTTGGTGTTGGTGTCGGATTTGGTTTCGGTTTTGGTGCAGGTGTTGGGTTAGATGTTGTCTTTTTAACCGTTGTAACATCAACAATAAATGTTCCTTGTTCATTCCCCGTTGGAATAAATATTTCCACTTTTTGGCCATTAGTTACCGTACCTTCATAAGAACCTGTTAAGTAAAATTGTTTTGTCTCCGGCACATATCCGCCTTTTAGAAATTCGCCTGCAACTCCTGAAGCTTTTGCTAGATTATTTCCTGTATTATCGGTTGTAATAGTTATTTGGGCTTTCCCTGGATTATCTGAAGTATGAAAGTTCACGGCTGCGTATGCTTGATTCTTATTCCCCAAGAAAAATAAAGATATAACTAAAAAGAAAAATGTTATTTTTATATTTGACCTTATTTTATTTATCATCATTTTAAATCCCCCTTATTTATCTAGTTTTTTACCAAGGCCTTCTCATGACAAACGCAACATAATTTGGGCTTTGTTGTGTTATCATCTTCTACATTCCATTCATATTCATCGTATATTTCCGACCCACAATCATTGCAATGGTAAAGAACTTTTTTATATACAACGACTTGTAGAATAAACGCAAGGTGTATTAATGCACTTTCCTTATATCGGTAGTATGTTCTCTCACTTACCATAATTTGGTCTCTGACTTCACTTTCAAGAATTCTATCACTTTGTAAGTATCTTAATGTAATGAGTTCTCTTTCCTTTTCATAAGGTAGTAATGAAACGGCATCTTCCACCATCTTAATAAACTCTATAGCTTCTTCTTGTTTGCAGATGAAGGTTTCGGATTTAGAATGAAAACTATTCGAAAAAGCTGGCACTAATTGTATTTGAGAGCTTAAACTAGGTGTTTTTTCTACTTTTAATCTAAGCTTATATACTTGGTACTGTTCAAATATTTGTTCCACCCTTTTTCTGGTAGCAGCCTTGTTAATTCTTTTATCGGAGAATATATTCATTTTTTTACTCCCTTCAAACTTATAGTAAGTTTTCTTAAAGGTATTGATTTTATCAAATAATTTTCCTTCATTGCTTTATAAAACTAATGAAAGGAAAATTAGCTTTTGCTATAATTAATCTGTAGAATTGTGTAATTCTATATTTTTTTAAAGATAAAGTATCTATAGTATTTTAAATTTTCTACATTAAATTTCATCTTTATGTTTAAAACAAGAACATAAAGGGCTAAATTAAATAATTGTTGTTGGTTTATTCATCCATATTTTCGAAAAACATCGTCCAGTCAAAGCCTAAAAGCTGTGCAATTTTTTTAGCATTTATATGGCCTGGGCTTTTTAATCCTGCTTCAATTTGACTATATAATGGCCTAGAAATATTGCACTGTTTTGCCACGTTTTCTTGTGTAAATCTTTTTTCTAACCTAATTTTTTTTAGCCATAAGCGAGCATTATTATTTGTAGAGGATTTAGTTAATTGGATATTAATCACACCCTTTTCAAATGCTAATAAAGTACATGTACATAAAAAATAATTTCGATATCGTTAATCAAATTATAACGTAACTACAGGTTACAATGCAAATATTTATTATCAAAAAATGAAAATAAATGTTATCATTATTATTTTTATTCTTATTGAGGGTGATTAAATATGGATGTTCGTAAGGGTATTGGTGAACGTTTAAAAAAATTAAGAGAGAAAAAAAAAGAAACAGACAGTCGTTTTACTCAACAATATATCGCTGACTATTTAGGGGTTAGTAGGGTTGCTTATGGAAAGAAGGAAACAGGGGAGAATCCCTTTACTCCTGAAGAACTCTTACTTTTATCTCATTTATATAAGGTTTCAGTAGACTACTTGCTGGGGAACGAAGAACAAAGTGTGTTTGATCCGAAAGAGAAATTTAAAATAGATAAAGAAGCTAGAGAACTCTTAGAATTATTAAACAGTTTAGATGAGAATACAAGAAGAGAATTATCCAGAGATATTTTAACTTTTTCAAAAGGGTATATCCAAGCTGAAATGAATCAAAAGAAAAAGAACTATTAAATAGATAATAGTTCCATCATTCACTTTTAACTAACAATGTATTTAAATAATATCTCTTTTTCTTTGATATTGCTTATAATATTACGTGCTTCACTTGAAGTGTTTTGTTTTTGAAGCATTAAATGTATTCCTTGTAAAAGTAAAATTTCTTTTTCACTAAGTTGTTTAACATTCACAGAAATCTCCCCTTTTGACGTGTTTTTAAACGCAGATAGTGGAATTTGTTTACATTTTTTAAATGATTTTCGAAAAAGAAAAATCGTTAAATTCTCCTTAAATAATTGATGGACAGTCCTTATTTTAAAGACTGTCCATTTCTAATTCATATTAAGTTTAATTTCCCATCCCAACATCACCGTTGTGACCACTAATATAATAGGTGGTATATGTCTGATCGGTGCTACTTTTCGTTAAGTTAGTGCTTAATGTGAATATGGTTGCACTCGCCATAATAATCATAAATAACTTTTTCATACTGAAACCCCCTCTTTCTGATTATTAAAAAAAGAATAATGAGTAACCCCCATTTTTCTTAGCTCTATATTAGGAAAATTCGCAAAAAATAAGTCACCTTGTTTGATGTAACGAACGTATGATTCCCATAAGATATCTTTATTTTTTTCTAATAGGCCCTTTAAAAATAATAGGAATGGAAGTTCTTCTTCGATATTTTTATGATTATTGACATAGTTTTCTAAAAGTCTATTAGCTTTATGTCTTTTGTTCAATTTAATGTTTAAATAAATATTATCTAGTTCGGATATTTCATCCACGTTTAAATCAACGGGAATTCCATGTATACATTTGCATAATGTTAAATATAAATTTATCACTTTTACAGAAGCAGCATGATCGATAAAGGAATAAAGTTTTTGTGACCTTCCCAAGAATTCTCGACACTTAGAGAATGATTCAAACATGAATGATAGTCCTATTGTATACAAAGAATGGGCGACTAATCGGACATTGTCCGTAGTATTAATAATATGGTTTGCTATTCCTCTACATTCTTGAAGCTTATTACAATTTAGGAGGTATCTCATTTTTAATTCGTTTTTCCTTAAATGATATCTTTTTAGTACATAGTCATCATTTGCTTCAGGTAGAATCTCGTCAAGTACTTCTAAGTTGTATTTTAATAAATGATAATCACGTAAATCATAAAAAATATATGCTTCCAGTATCCATAATAAAATGTTTGCTTCCTTCGGTTGTCCATGTTTTAACATAGATAGTTGTGACCGTATTTCTTCACTACGAATAGCTTTTGTATTCCGTTTATAAATCAATTCATAAACAGTGGCTATAGCTTTTAATTTGTCATTTTTTGCTCTCAAACTTGTCTGAATAACCTCTAATAAAAAATCGTATTCTTGATATTCATCTGCAAATTCTAGTAACATTTTAAGATTATTGGGTCTATGAATCCGTTTTTTATAGTCCTTCATAATCTCTAAAATATCACCTGTTTTGTTAAAATACCTTTGTGTTAGATTTAAAACAGTATCGAAATTACTTTCAGAACAATTGGAATTGGCATTATCAATAAAGTTGATGAAATTCGTGATGCTCGCATTGGAAATTCCAATTTCATTTGCAATATCTTTGTAAGAATGATTTAAAAGTATCTTTTCTTCAAGAAGCTTCTTTTTTAAATCCACGAGTGATAACATTTTCAACAACCTTTTTTCTGGTTCATTTCTCCTAATTTGTTAATAAAAGTTATTTCGAATTCTTTAAAAGAATAGTACCAAAGTTTCACCTTTATGTCGAATTATGCTAATTTGTTATTCATTCATTTAAGAATAGACCTATAATAAAAATGCACTTTTATTATAACAGACCAAAGTTATAAAAAGGCAATTTATAAGATTTTTTCTTTATTGGGAAAATGTACCCATCATTTATGTTATTAGAACAATATTTTTTTCCTTTTTTCTGCTGATTGATAATTCTAACTATACGAGGGTAGTTTAAAATTCCCGTAGCCATTTAGTCATTTCGTTGAACGTACTATTATTTTTATTTTTTTGTAGTTCTGCAATTATTTGATCAGTCAATAAATAAATACTTGTAAATAAATAATTTTTAAATTCATCTATGTTTTTTTCGTTTCTGAAACATGAAAGTAAACATTGATGGTATTCTTCTTCAAAATCTTCAAATCGTATCATAGCTTGTCTTTCTTTACAAGCTTTGTCTTTTCCCCGCAATAGGACACCATAATAATTATACATTTCATCAAATGTATTACAGAATACATTTAGGCATTCATATATTCTTTCAGGCATTTTATCTTTGAGACTATTTTTTAATAGTTTTTCTTTTTGCATATCTATTTCTCTATCAAGTGATTCAAATGAACTTAATTTAATCGTATCTTTATATGTATCTTTATATGTAAGATTAATAGATTCAGTATTAATAGACTCCACATTATGAGGTTCTTGAACTTCATTTTTTGTGGTTCTGTTGATATTACTCTGAACTCCATTTTTTGTGGTTCTGTTGATATTACTCTGAACTCCATTTTTTGTGGTTCTGGATTCATTAAAATTTTCATTTTCCTTTTTTGTATATGGGGTAGGAATATATTCATTTTCATCAGGTACTGCTTCTGTCTTATCAATTTTGTAAATATCTTCTTCTGTAACTATTGGTTTAAGTAAATAAAGGCGATTGGGGACTGTTAATCCCATTCTTCTTTGTTCTAATAGCTTTGCTTTTTCTAATTCTTTTTTTATTTTTGTAATTGTTGTTTCACTTTTAATATTCAATATTTCCATCAAATCTTTGTTAGAGAAAATAAAATAAATTCTTTTAGTATCTTTTTCGTACCACCCGTTTTTCTTGGATAAGCTAAAACGATCCCTTAAAATAGCCCAAGCAATTTTGGATTGTAATGAAAGAGATTCATATAATTTGCTAGTAAAGAAAACTTTTGGTATCTGATAATGTTTTAATCCATATTCTTCGTAAATATCAAAGTATTGAGACATAAAAAAACCTCCTGATTCCCCTACCAAAATTGGCAGAAAAATGTTGGAGGAAATACTTTTCACAACAAATAAACCTATGGTATAATAAACACACATAAGTAAATAACGTGAAAAAATATTCTCCACATTCTATGTTTTTTAGGTTCTTAGTTTGCCGACCGAGAGACCTAAAAAATTGTCCAGGTGGGGGATTTTTTTTGTTATTTTTTGCGAATTACTCGCAACTTGTATTTAATAGCATTCTATCATTATTTTTTATTAAATGTAAAATTATTTTTTAAAGAAAAAAAAGAGAAGAAATGATGATTATTCATTTTTTTCTCTTTTTTTCATTGAAAATTACGTTTAATCTTTACTAAGCATAAAGTTAAAAATGGCTTTTTCTTCTTCGGTAAGATTGTCTATATAAGATTCTGCAAGTTGATCCACCATTTCATAGAGCTTATTATTTTTTAATTTTGAAAGTGCTAAAAGTTTTTTGTGTGTGCTTTCAGGTACTTTCATTGTTTTAAGTGGTTCAGCTTCAACAACTTCCTTTTTTTCGATTTCTAAAAATGGATTTTTTGTTTCTGAATCTCTTTTTTGTCTATTAAGTGGTTGTACCATTTTATCCTTCAATCCCTTCTATTCTTTCTAGCATTTCATCAACTAATTTTTCATACATTTTCAAAGCCTGTGCATCATGATGATCTTCTTCTGTGATACCATTTACATCAAAGCGTTTAATTCTTTCCCTGATTTTAACTGTTGTTTTAAATAAATTTTCTTGGAATATGTCTTTTGCTAATTCCATTACATAGCCATCAATCGTACCATCATTTTTCATAAGTACGGGAACTACTCCTAAAAGTTCAATTCGAGCGCCGTAATTATCAATCATCCCTTGTAAATATGGTATGAATTTTTCAGCAGCAGATAATGAACGTTCGTGAGTTTGCATTACAATTAAAACATAATCAGAAGCAACGACAGCGTTATTTGTATAGTCCGATATGGTAGGTGGAACGTCAATGAAAATAAAATCATACATATCATGCAATGCTCTTAGTAAATAGTCTACGTAATACGCTCGTTTGTAATTGTCGTCTTTCACTATCTCATTTAATAACATTGGAAAACCTACTAAGTCGAGGTCTGATGGAAGAATGTCTAAATTTTCTTTAATTGAAATTAAACATTGAGAAAAATCCTTATTCTTCATTGCTTCATACAAGGTTGTTTCTGTTTTTTTAATATCAGCAGTTCTAAGTAGCATATCGGTTGCATTCGCTTGGGGATCTAAATCCACTACTAATGTTTTATATCCTTTTTTGGCCAAGATATACGATGTTAATACTGTTGTGGTAGTTTTCCCCACTCCACCTTTAAAGTTTGCCACGTTAATAACTTTTGCCATATTATTATTTCCCCTCTCAAGTCCTATTATTAGTATAATTACTGTTTTTAGTATTGTAAATAAAAATAGTATATTTACTTTGTATTTACATTATACTATATATACTCATTTTAGTACAAGTATTATATTTAGTAATTTTACTAATTAACCTAATTTGATTTAAAGGGAATAACAATATTATTTGTGTCTATCTATCCAAATTTTAAGTGTGTTGGTGATATTTGACGTTTCGGTTTTTATTTCATCAACAATAAAGGATAGAAATTCCGACCAAGAAAATTCTTCATCTGGATTATTTTGATTAATATATTTTATGATTTTTTTTAGTTCTCTCATCCTGGCTTGATCAAGGTGTTCTTTTAAATAACTTTTTATATATTTGTTAATTATATTACTGCTTTTAACACTGCACTCTAATAATAATGCCGTGGCTTTAGAAGGTGTTACATCAAGAGCATACGCTAAATTACAAATGTTATCATAATCTGTTTGTTTAAAACGAATAGTAATTCTATCTGAAGCGCCATTAATTCTTTCCCTTTGCAACGAGGTTCTTTCAATGTTTCCAATAAATATCGTATTTTTGTATTTAAAATCCCTTCTTAAGTGTTTTGATAACTTTTCAATGATTGGCCGATTTTCAAAACCTAATAAACATATTTCTTCAGCAACGTCTTTTACTGGCTTATTCGTAATATATGAAATACGATGAACTGTTTCTTTCAGAGTTATTGGAACAGTTGGTTTTATGTCCTTCTTCTTATCAGAACGTTCTTTTCGAGTCCTCTTTACTTCTACCATATTATCCTCCATCATGAAAATACTTTTAGACCACTGTCTTAGTGTCCTAGACTTATTTTCAATATATGAATGTGATTATAGGGTTATGTATAAATAGTTTGATTATTGGTAATAATTTTATTAAAGAATTACGAGGATAATATGGGAGGAGAAATCATGAAAATGACAAAAAAGGAAGCTGCAAATATCGCTAAAAAAGGAATTGATTCTAATAAGAAATATGGTTTACCTGTAAGAACGAAAAAGAAATAGTTCTTTTAGTATCGTTAGGACTTTTACTCATTTTAGTACATATACGCACGAAACTATGCAATAAAAAAATCGTTGAGTTCTTATTTTTCTCAACGATTTTTATCTTTCCATTTCGTTTTCCATATTCCTAATTCTTCTTTGAACAGAAATGTATTTTTCTAATAATCCAACTTTATCTCTATCAGTGAGTTCACCCACTATTACTTTCAAGTCAGATGATTTTAATTCAAGCAAATCTTTTGGGTGAAGGTTCGCTATTGAAGGTTTTTTAAATCCTGTTTTCTCCCAATCTATTATTTCATACCCATATTTTATATTAAAAGGAGTATCTACTTGACTTGATACTTGAAAGGCAGTTATATAATCGTTTTCTTGATTCTGAAATAAAATGACTGGCCGCCGTTTCCCCTCGGTAATGTTGTCTTTAAATACAATATAGGCTGTGTATACTTTTCCAAACTCCAATTTATAGGACGTCGAATGCTTCGTCATTATCAAACCATTCCTTATCGAATTGCTTATTTGGATCTAAAATTATTTTACCGTCTTCTGTACGTTCAAATTTTCGAGGAGGAATACTTGTTTTTTTATTTTCTTTTTGCGCTACTTTTAAAAGTTCTTCGATGGTCTTTTTCTCATTAAACATATACCTTCACACCTTTCTTAATTTATTTTTTTAGGCTTTATTTCATCCATTAATTCTTTTTCAATCTTATTTATTGTCGGGCGCGATACTCCTGTTTTATCACTTATATCCACTTTTTTTATACCTTGTTGTAATAATCTTACTATTTCTTCATAGATAAGTCTATCCTCGGGTTTCCTGGCTTCTTTATGATACTTACGTTGTTTTCCTTTGTATTTCCCTTTACTTTTGGCTCTTAATATTCCTTCTCTTTGCGTTTCTTTTATTATTTTCCTTTCAAATTCTGCTGTTGCAGCAAAGATGGATATAATTAAATCGGAATACGGGTTTTCTTCACGAGTATCAATTCGTTCCTTTAGCGTAATTAAACCTGCCTTTTTTTCTTTAAGTTCGTTTATTACCTGCAATATATGCAATTGGGAGCGACCAAATCTAGTTAGATCTTCACAAACAATTACATCTTTCCTCCGTATTTCTTTTAAAAGCTTTTCGAATTCAGGCCGTTCAACTACACCACTTTCCTTTTCAACTACTATTTCTTCACATCCAAACTTTTCAAGGGCATCTATTTGCCTGTCCAAGTTCTGATCTATACTACTTACACGAGCATAACCAAAAATCATTTTCACTGACACCTTCATTTGGTTCTAATATTATATCATGCAAAATCTTTTCCTACAATTACTCAATTTACTAATTACAATCCAATTACTATTTTTAGTAAATGTATTTTCATTAATAATCGTACTGAATTTACTAAAATATAATGTGGATCAGCAAGAAAATAAAAGCGCCTATTATACCTAAACATAATAAGCCTAATCCAATTTCAATAATTAGAGATAGGCCAATAAGAATTACAATACCTACCACTAGCCAAACTACAAGATTAACTATAGCAAATTTGAAATATGCAACAAGGAAAAAAGCTGCAATGAGAAACATAGAAAGTAACGAAATAAACAGAATGTATCTAAATAACCCTTTGCTCTTTGAATGCAGCGATTTGTAATTTATTTCATTCATTTTTTTCCTCCGTTCTTGTAAAAGATAATATTCTTTGACTGACACCCAAATTGCAGTATTATATTTTACTAATTTCCATAATACTACCCATATTGAATGTTCTATAGATATCAGATACATACTCATGGATAATTAGATTATTTTCATTAATCTCTGTTACATAGCCCTGAAACAAGTCCTTATTTTCCCCATACACAATCATTACTTTGTCGTTTTTCTTTAAAGATTTAATTACATCTTTTGGTTCAAGCAAATTAGTTCACTCCTTCGCATAATCTTCGATATACGACATTAACAAATAAAAGTATTTTTAACATTTCTTCAAAAAAGTGTTTACAAAGTTATCGTATATGATATAATAAAGATAACAAAGTTATCACTTATTAAAAGGAGATGTGTTAAATGATTAAAATTCAATCATCAAAATTTAACCATGTTGTAGAGCATTACGAATTCAAACTTGAAAATGGCGACACTGTATTAATTCACGAAAGAAACCTTGAAGATGATATGTCTCATGAATCAGTACAAGAAAACAAATACTATCCTGTTTTTGCTGATACAGAATACAGTGACGAACCTAAAGAAATCATTGGTTTTGAATTGGGGGAGTAATCCCCCCTCTTGTTGGTTTAAAAGAATTCGCTGAAATTCTCGGCTGGGATAAAGCACGATTAAGCACTAAATATTCCCGTCAGCGAGAGGGTAAAAAAGTAAGACCACCACTTCCAGAACCAATCCAAGTTCTTGCATCTACTCCTATATGGACATTAGAACAAGCTCAACAATATAAAGTTATAATTGATAAGTCTACTGAAAAGTAGGCTTATTGTTGTTATACATAATGGTTCATTCATATAATCGTTGTATTTCTTGCCATACTTGTACAAGATACATAGATTTAGCTGTCTCAAGTCCAACTTTTATTCCCACCTGATATTCTTCACTATAACCATCACGACGCTTATAATTTTCTTCAATAGCTTTCGTGAGTCTATCTTCAAATTCTGTTATTAACTCAAATATTTTCTCATTTCGTTTTTTCTCTATATAATAGGCTTTTACTGCTCCTTTTTCCTCACTCAATCCTAATCCTCCTTACTGAACTTAATGGTTCATTCGTGACCGCCAGTTTGTATTTCAATAACTTCTGCTTCACAATCTTCATCTGTCATGGAGTTCAGCAATTTTTCGTCATATCCAATTTCTTTTAACAACTTTCTATCTTTTGACATTTATTATTCCTCCTTCAGATAATCTTCGAAATACAAAACAATTTAATTTTTAAATGTTATATCCGATAACTTAACTTCTTTTATTTTTTCGTTAAATTTTACTACTGCTATTGGATATGCAATTACTCCACCTGGATGGCCGCCTATCATTGGAGAAGGAGGTATAACATTTGAATATTGAAAAACTCCTAAAAACTCTGCTTCGAC
>NZ_JBBOZS010000002.1:0-70653 GCF_038008735.1 Margalitia sp. FSL K6-0131 | reverse complement strand
CGATATATGCGAAACGCAAAGAAACGATTGAGCGTGTATTTGCAGACGCAAAAGAAAAGCATGGTATGCGTTGGACAACGTTAAGGGGACTTAAAAAATTGTCGATGCAGGCGATGCTTACTTTCGCTGCCATGAATTTGAAGAAAATGGCCAACTGGATATGGAAAGGTCCGGAAATGGCCAAGTAGATGAGGATGAGAGAGGTCAGCATACACCAAAAAGGGTAAAAAAGTAAGAACAATATCAAAAGGGGTTCGGAATGTGACCATTCCGAACCCCTTTTGTCTACAATCTGAGGTTGCCATAAATGCAACCAAATTTATATATAAGTGGTCTTCAAAAATATATTAATCATTTTTTTTGTCGTCTTCATTTGAAAACTTATCATCTATTTTTTTATTTAATTCATCTATTCCATTTTTTAGCACTCTGAGATGATTAAATACTCTAGAAATTATATATATTATTATTACAAATACTATTATATTAAAAACCGCATCAAACCCATCCATATTATTAAAACCTCCAAATATTTGTGTTCTTATTTTTGTCATTTCCGATTGGTAAGATCTACTAATAAGAATAATAACATAAGATTGTCTGAATTATTTTTATTTTTATAATTATTAACTCCTCCATCTTTATTTAAATATTTTTTAATAGAATTATTAAGATAATCGATGCTGAAACCCATCTCTTTTATAGATTTAGCATAAAAGTAGACATCAAAGAATGGAGAATCGATTTTTTGTTTTTTATATTTTTTATCTAATAATTGTTTTATTTTGCTTTTATCTATTTCTATACTATTGAATGATTTATTTATTGCTAGAACAGTAGCTAGCACATCTGGAGATATTTTTTTTATGTTATTATTTTTTAAGATTTGTTGCAACATTTTTTTTACCTTTAATTTAAAGTCTTCATCAAATTTATAATTTAAACTTTTACCTATCAAAATAAAATATTCAATTTCACTCAACATACCACTATTATTTAATAAGTTTTCTATATCCTTTTCTGTAATTTCATGCGATGTAAATCCTTGTTCGTATGTTTTTATATCATTTAATAATTGTTTTTTTTGAATGGAAGTTAACGGACTTTCAATTAAATTTAAACCATAATATTTAATGTGCCAATTTAATTCATTTTTGTGCTCCCAAAAAAATTGATTACTGATCTTATTTTTTTTGTTATTTTCTAATATATTAAGGATATTATCAGCTAATATAGTTTCTTGAATGGTACCAGTTGGGACATTTTGAAGATTTATAAAAATTCCATATTGCTTTTCCATTTGACTGTTTAGAATACTCATGTTTTTTTGAACTAAAGTAATCTGATTTAAGTTCTTTAATATTTTTAATCCGAGATATGTTCCTAGGTTTCCATCAGAATATTTATCCATATTCATAGAGAATCCAAAATTCTTATCATAAAAATTAAGAATATGATTTAATAAGAGATTCTTATCTATGTTATTTTGTAAATAATAATTAATAAAATACAGATAGTAAATATTTAATAAATCATTATTATTATTTTTCAAATCATTATTTAATTGAGTAAGATATGTTTTGGTATTTTTGATTTGAATAATCTTTTGATTTGTGTAATGCTCAATTTCTAAAATTGATAAGAGAGAACCGTTGTCTTTTATTAAAATACTTTTATTATTTTTCAACCATTTAACGAGAGATAGTATACTTTGTTTGTCTATTTCTTCGTAGTGAAATTTAATAATAAAATATAACTGGTTTAATTTTTGAAAAATGGTTTCTTGTTTAGTTGACTTTTGTTTTGTGATACTTTGAATTAAGTCATTATAATTTAATTCATACACTTTATTTTGATTATGGAGATATTTCTTATAAAGATAAGTATATTTGATTTTTTCTTCTGTATCAGTTGGTTTATAATTGTTTAAAAATTTTATGATAAATGATGGATTAATTTTGAAATTTATTATATTAGCTATTTCTTGGTATCTCCAAATATCATCTAATGTTGCTAAAGCATTATTTTGGTTTAAAAGAGAGTAGTCATAATACAATTTATTTTTAGCGTTATATGTAGATTGTACTTTTTTTATAGTATTTACTGTCCAATCTTGATTATAAATATTAATAGATTTTTCAGTGTTTGTTTTTTTATTACATCCTACTTGAATTAACAATAAAAAAATACAAATTAGGATAAATAGCTTTTTAAAAAACATTTTTGCGCTCCTTATTTAATTAAAGAACCCCTCTTAAATGAGGGGCCTTTAATTATTATTTATCAACCACCGATAGATCGGATCTTAGAAAAATCTTACTGATGTGTAAACTGTTGAGCTACCAGCATTAGAGAAACTTACTGAAGATTTAACTTCGAATTTAGTTGTTAGAGTACTAAGATTTTGAATTCTAACATTTTCAAAGTTAGCATGAGCATATGTTTTTTCACCTGATTTATAGCTTGTTGAATCACTACCAACATTCTTTGTAGCAGTAAATAAAGACCAAGTTGAATTATTAAGAGAAATGTTAGGAACTACTCCACTTGCAGAAACATCTACAGATGCAGTAGCCTTAGTAGGTTTATAGCTACCTTTGAGATAAGCTGTATAACCCCATCCGTCAAATTCATTTTGATATATACTTTTCCAAAAACCTGGATTTCCTTGATTAACATTAATGACACTTGCTGCACCTTTATCGGTACCGAACCATTGATTATTATCTTTGTGTGCTAATATACCATTGGCCATTGGACGAATACCACCAACAAGAGAATAACCATCTTCAGAATTTCCAACCCTGTTTGAATTAAATTCCGACAATAGAACGTTTTTAACTTCTTGCGGAGCAATATCTTCACTTAGGTTTTGAATAAATGATTTGTCAGGAGAATCATTTTCAGCAGCTTGAGTAATATTTGTTAAACTAAAGCTACTCAAAATCAATCCTCCTACTAAAACCCCTACTTTTAACAATTTCATTCCTTTTCCCCCTTTTTTTGCTTATTTTGGGTAATTATCCCTATACTAGAATATTCTTTATTTTTAGATTAATCAATAGGTATTTTTTACTATTTCAATTTATTGGAATAGTTCTTTTTTTGTTATCTTTTTTTGTATTTGGGGAACCGCCAACATTTTGACGAAAATATACGCTAAGCATCTTTAGAAGCATAAAAAGTACATTTTCCATACTCTAAGCCGAACATCACTGTTTCAAAATGTATAATTCTAAAGTGTTATATGTCATTTTTAAAAAAGTAACTATTTGACACGGCAAATTTGAACAATTTCAGTAATGTCATAAAGCTTAAATTTTGAAAAACTAATGTTTTATCATTCTTGCTTTCTCAGCGTATAAAATGTTAAAATGTTGGCTTTACCCCTTAAAAAAATAATCGGTTTCTTCCCCTTCTTACTAAACGTTTTTAAAACATGGTTTTATATTTAACGTTATAAACTTATTAATCTATGAAAAGTTCTTGTTCCTGAAAGGACTGTCCTAAAACGTTACCCCTTTTATACGGTTTTTATGATGGCGAAATCGTTTGTTGATAGAAAATCTTGATGTAATGGTCATCCACTATTTCGTAACCTAAAATTGATATTATCCGGTGATAGTCATTTATAGAATTTAAATAATCCAATTCAGATTTAACATCAAACCAACTATCAACGATGGTAAACTGTGCATTTATAGCTCTTTCTTTGTTAACTGGTTGGATTTTAAGCAAGGAATGAATCTCTTCCAGGGATAAAGAATAATAATCAATTACTTTATTTGGGTAGGTTTCTTTTACTCGAAATCGTAGAGTTTCATCTAAATATTGCATAAACACTTCTCCTGCCTTCCGTATGGCGTTAGTTCCCCTAAAGGGGGATGATTTTTCCCGTTTGACGAGAGCTTGGAATCGTTCGCATAGGGAAACGGTCAAGGGTTTCAGCTAAAAAGTTTTTCGTTACGAAGTGATCTTAGAAAAAGTTTTTAGCCCCTTGACTGTTCCACTCGTTTCTTAGTTTCTAATCGGGAGGAGTAACGAGGCTCACCCGATTGGAAACTTAGAAACGCTGCGAATCGATACCATGCGGAAGGCAAATGGGAAAGATCTGTCCCAAGGTTTTGCAAGCGAAAAAAGGATGGAAAGCCCCCGTAAAATGGTCTTAAAGGGGGCTTAGGAGTGAGTCAAGGGATGCAGCGCAGAATTTGCCTTATGGATGCAAGACTTAGTTGAGTTGGGATATGGAGAAAGGACAAAGGAAGCTTTGGACCGCCTTTTGGTCCATTAGCTGACTTGGGCTTTTGGAATTGGCCATACGAAACTTGTCTTAGCAGCCGTTGGCCAAATTCGAGAACACCCTTGACCACTCCGTCCGGCCTTTTTTCGTGGCAATACAGGGCCGTTGGTTTTTCTCATGGATTTCTGGAATGTTTCAAAAATACGCATCAAATGAAAATAAAAAACCAAGCGTTTTTATATGCTTGGTTCTTGTTCTTGAAAGGATATTCCTAAAATGTAATCAGTTGCTTTTTGCGCTTGGCTCGCTGCTTTGACAACCATTGTTTTATCATCTTTTAAAGCTCGTAACCATGATTGAATGTATGCTGCGCTATTTTCTATTGTTATAGTGTCGATTCCTGCAACATTGCATAAGAAGGAGGCTCCCATTTCTGCGATTAGTTCTTCCTTGGAATAAACTTCATCCCCGAAGGCTACTGCTTGATTAGTAATCCCCTTCCGTTCTAATCGGCTTTTATGCCCTGTGCTATGAACCATTTCATGAAAGAGTGTGCAATAAAATTCTTCAGCGACTTTAAAATCCTTTAAAGGCGGGCAATTAATAACGTCCAGTGTTGGATAGTAAACAGCTTGTCCAGGATTAAAAGTATAATCGGGGCAATTTATATATCCTTTAAAAATAGCTTCAGCCTTTTCGATTGGGTTATGTTCATAAGTTTCTGTACTTCGCTTACTTTCCAATCCTTCTACCTGACTATTAATCTCAAATACTTTATAGTATCGAAGAAATGGAATTTTTTCGATTTTGTTTGATTCCTCGTTTTCCTTCTCTATCCACTTCCAAAAAACAACGATATGACCTTTTGCACCTTTCTTGACTTTACCGCCTGCCTCCTTTATCTGTTTAAACGTTGCATATTCCCCAGGCTCCAACAACATTGTATTAATTCCTCGATATGGCTTTTGTGTCTTCCAATTTACTGCGTTCGCATTCGTCCAAGGTTTTCTCCAAGGGATAACACCTTCTTCTAATTTCTCGATAATTTTTTCAGTTACTAATTCATACACATTTGACATATTATTTCTCTCCTTTGCCTTCCGCATGGCATTAGTTCCCCTAAAGGGGGATGATTTTTCCCGTTTGACGAGAGCTTGGAATCGATCGCATAGGGGAATGGTCAAGGGTTTCAGCTAAAAAGTTTTTCGTTACGGAGTGTTCTTAGAAAAAGTTTTTAGCCCCTTGACTGTTCCACTCGTTTCTTAGTTTCTAATCGGGAGGAGTAACGAGGCTCACCCGATTGGAAACTTAGAAACGCTGCGAATCGATACCATGCGGAAGGCAAATGGGAAAAATCTGTCCCAAGGTTTTGCAAGCGAAAAAAGGATGGAAAGCCCCCGTAAAATGGTCTTAAAGGGGGCTTAGGAGTGAGTCAAGGGATGCAGCGCAGAATTTGCCCTATGGATGCAAGACTTAGTTGAGTTGGGATATGGAGAAAGGACAAAGGAAGCTTTGGACCGCCTTTTGGTCCATTAGCTGACTTGGGCTTTCGGAATAGGCCATACGAAACTTGTCTTAGCAGCCGTTGGCCAAATTCGAGAACACCCTTGACCACTCCGTCCGGCCTTTTTTCGTGGCAATACAAGGTCTTTAGGTTTTTAAGGTTTCCGTCATCGGACACTCGTAAAGAAAGCCCAATGGAACAAACAGAGTGTTGGTTTGATACTATCTACGCGCTCTTTGTAGATAGTATCAAGCCTTACAGTCTGTTGGTCGTCTTGGGCTTTTAGAGGGGAGCGAGATGCAATCAGATGTTAGGCAGCGTAGTTGGCTGCCTTTACAGATGATTAGCAGACCCTTTGGGTGACCCCAAAAAGGTATAAAAAAAAGATGACTTTAAAAGCCATCCAAAGAAAACATGCACACAACACAAAAAACGTACCTTATAAAATGTTTCAAAACTAATGTATTTTTACTAATGTATTTTTATTATTCATCCTCCACCGTGTAACTTATTTTTTTATTCCTTTTTTTCGTTTGGTCATCCTTCTTTTGCTCAATATAATCACGTATGGTTTCCGTGAGCCAATAGGGTTTTCCCTTGAACATTAAATCCTCTTTCGGTAACACTCCTCGGTGAAAGTAGACACTTATTTTATGGTCTGAAAAGGGTATTCCTTCATCAGTTAACATTTTCGCAAATTCCTTTTGGTTCTTGTAATCATCGACATTTTCTCGAACAAAAGTATGTGTTTTTTCAGGAAGTAAAAAGGTATCTTTTTCAAAAAATGTTTCTATGCTAGACAAGGCAAATTCCAGCCAATCCCCTTCCAACTTTTCATAAAGAAAACGGAGATTAAAATTCTCATGCTCTGGATTTTCAAAAAACCAACATAACTCCAAAAATACCTTTTCTATTTTTCCTAAACCTTTTAAAGCTTCTGCTGCCTTTTCAATATCGGAACCACAATTAATTTTATCCCTTATCATTGGAAATACTTGAGTAATTTGTTTTGTAGCGTTTTTCAATTTTGTTATCTCCTCTACGCGTTTAGTAACTAAACATTATTATACGTTAAAATGTTTAGTTACACAACACGTTTTTTTAAAAAAACCTATTTTATATTGCGTTTATATCTTTCATAATTTGTTTAGTTACTTCCATATTTTTAATGCTTGAAGCAAAGTCATACCACCACAATAACTCTAGTCGCTTTTCTTTGTTGTGAACTTTGCTAAATTCTTTTACCATTTTTTCAATAATTTCTTTTTGTTTATTTGTATATTTCATATTAAACCCTTTCATGAGAGAACACCTTTTTCTTAATGGATAATTCAAAGCGAATTTCAGCTTCTTTATAAAGAAATATAGAATAAGAATCGTTACTTTCGTGAATATCTAAATGTTCATCTATATCAATCTCATATTCATCTAAAAGTTCCTTTAATTCCTCATTTGCAACTTCTTTAGCTTTTGTAAAATCAAAATATATATCAGCAAAACTAGATAATTCGTAACATTCTATTGTTTCCTTTAATCCATATAAAATATATATTTCCATTTAAAGAGAACCTCCGTTTTTTTTTATTAGCCTTCCTCTTTTAAGAGGAAGGCTCGTTTTTTTATAAATAGCCTTTTTCCTTTAGACTTGTATATTCTCCTTTGGCATTCACAATTAGATGGTCTAAAACGTCTATCCCTAGAATCTTCCCTGCTTCATTTAATCGCTGAGTTACCGCTACATCTTCCCTGCTTTCGGTACAGTCTAGGCTAGGGTGGTTATGAGCTACGATAATACTCGTAGAGTTATTTAAAATTGCTGATTTAAATACTTCCCTCGGGTGTACTATGGATGCGTTAATGGAACCAACATGACAACGATGAATGGCATTTATTGTGTTTTTAGTGCTTAGACAAATAACCAAGAAAACTTCTCTATCTTCGTCCCCTATAAAACTTGCGGCAATTTTTGCTCCATCCTCTGGTGATTTGATTTTTTCTAGAACTAAACCTCTGTCACACTCCTTAATCTCTTGCTTGATTCGTACCACTTCGTAAATTTTTTGTGTTTTGTGCATGTTCTATCTCTCCTTTTATCTGTTTACAAAGGGTGTGTATCGTTCCCTCTGTTCACCTGTAACGAAAGCGCCGGAGGAATGGAAGGCAAGGGAGACAAGCAAAAAAGTTTTTCCTTCCACTCTAATTTTTTTCAGTGTGTTTGCCGTGATCCTTGAGATGGGGCAGCATTTTTATTGGCGGCCTTTTGCCAATGAAAATGCTGGAACAGGTCAAAGAATCACGAGCAAACCCGTTCTACTTGGAATCGGAGGGAGCAAAAGATTACCTTAAAAGGTAATCTAATCTTTTGCGACTGACGAGGCCAAAGTAGAACGTGAACGCCCACTATTTAAATAAAAGGAAAAAGTTTTTTGCGCCCTTGCCTGGAATGACGGAGAAGCTACAGTGAAAGGTGGACAGAGGGAACTTCCGGATTATGGGGTTGTCTTGAATGTTTTAAAAATGTTCTTTTAAAATAAAAAAAAAACGGATGCAGTCCGTTTTTTCCATGCCCTTAAAGCCCTTTAAAAATAAAAAGCTTGCGTTTAGCAAGCTCTCCTTATTAAATTAATATCCATATGCCTTTGTTACTGCATCGTCACATTCGTATCCTTCGTTAATAAATTTGATGTACTTTACATATACTTCGCCCTGATTATCCACTTCATTTTGCTCCATGTATTTTTTTATATCTGCAAAAAGTTTTTTTGTATCAAAGTAACAAGATACCTCTTCCATGATATCGAAGTCTTCACTATAGGCAGCGTACACTTCAATTATTCCAGTCTTTTTATCTACGTCCATTCGGAACAATGATTGTTCACAACCAGACTCTTCAATTACAATTTCTTTTCCTTCAAATTCATAGCCTACAAAATCTAATGTTTCATGGTCGATGATAAAGTTTAAGTATTGAAATTCTCCCATATTTTCGATATCCCTGATTTCAATGTCTTTTTCATTTGTCATTTGTTTATCTCCTTTATTTCTAAAATTTCAGGAGGAATCTTTCATTCTACCCTTCCCCCTGTTCACCTGTAACGAAAGCGCCGGAGGAATGGAAGGCAAGGGAGACAAGCAAAAAAGTTTTTCCTTCCACTCTAATTTTTTTCAGTGTGTTTGCCGTGATCCTTGAGATGGGACAGCATTTTTATTGGCCGCCTTTTGCCAATGAAAATGCTGGAACAGGTCAAAGAATCACGAGCAAACCCGTTCTACTTGGAATCGGAAGGAGCAAAAGATTACCCCAAAAGGTAATCTAATCTTTTGCGACTGACGAGGCCAAAGTAGAACGTGAACGCCCACTATTTCAATAAAAGGAAAAAGTTTTTTGCGCCCTTGCCTGGAATGACGGAGAAGCTACAGTGAAAGGTGGACAGGGGGTACCCATGATTACAGTTGATTTTATATGAATTTGTTTTTTAGTTTTTAAAAGGTCTCGAACATAAAAAAGCTTGCGTTTAGCAAGCTTTCCGTAAACTTTTACTTTTTTACATTACCATCACTTGAAAATTGTTAGTTCTATCCTTTAAAATAGAACATATATTCGTATTTTATAGTTGAGATGATAATAACTCGTACACTAACAGCCTATACAGGAGATTCACCGCAGTGTTTGGGCTGTTCGGTTCCGATTCTTTTTTATGAATGCAGCAGCAGACAGGATAGACTACTTTATTTTGGAGGAAAAAAATGGACTTAGATAATTTAAAAGATAGAAAAATGAAAAAATGGAGAGGTTTTTACATGCCTGAACAAGTATCAATGGTAAAACAAATGTGGATTGATGAAAAAAAAATTCAAATGCCCTTGATAGATGATTACCAAGTTCAGGAGTTTGAGGAAAAGATACATTTTGCAAAAGAAAATAAGTTACCGATAGAATTTACCGTTTTCGATAATGGGTTTACCGAAATTATATCCGGTAAAATTCACTCATTTGACGGAATTGAAAAGAAAATTAAACTCATTATGCACGACAACACATTTGAATATATTCTTTTTCCGGAGATTATTAATGTGAAATTAATCGATTAAAAAAAGCTGCACCTGAAAGGGCAGCTTTTTATACAATGAATTTCTCTAAACTAGGGCTCCTCATATGGCCTTTTTTTGATAAACATTGATATTTCACTTTGCATTTTATTATCGGGTCCAGATATATATAGTTTTCATCCTCACCAACGATTAGCTGTTTATAAATTTGCTTCAATGCCTTTCTTTCCATAGGAGGGACAAATTCGACTATTCCCTTATATTCATTATCTTTCATCATTACCCAGCCAAATTTTTTCTTACGAATCGCCTTTAAATTTAAAATTTCATACTGGTAATTTTTAACTTTTAAAAATACGTCTTTTGGTCTGGAATCTACATAATACTTCCTGTGAACATGCTTTGATACTATCCCCTCAAGCCCCAATTCTTTTACTTTTTCAAAAAGGACTTTACCGTCCGGATAAGATGGACAGGTAGAAATATAAGGATCATTCGTAACAATAGATTCTAAGGTATTTAAGCGCTTTTCAAGATTGTAATTTATTTGTGGTACATCATTAAGAAAAAGAATATCAAAGCATGCGAAATGGACTGGTAATTCATCCATTAATTTATTTATTTTTAATGGGTTTGACGTTTGAAATCTAATCATTAGATTGTCAAAGCAAGGCTTTGGCGGATCTTCTTCAGAGTCAAAACAAACAATCTCGCCATCCAAAATACAATTTTCAACTGGCAATTTAATGTTTTTGAGTTCAGGATACTTATAACCTACCTCATTAAAATGCCTGGTGAATATTTTTAAATTCCCTCGATCATAATGTAGTAAAGCTCTATGACCGTCTAATTTTAATTGATGCAGGTACATTTTTCCGGTTGGAATATCTGTAGAAGGTTGTAATAGCATTGGTTTAATTGGTGTATTTAACATATCTAAACCTCCACCCTTCACAATAACAAAATCAACTCCATATTACTATGGAAGATTACTAGCAGTAGAGGATAGAAGTGGAAAGCAAGAACCTTTCAAATGTACATTTCACTGTTGCTTAAACCGAAGAAAAGTGGACCTTAACTATGAAGGTCCACTTTTCTTTAATACTTTAATTCTAGCTTTTGTGTTGGGATTATGGTTGAAATGGTGTGCTTGTATATCATTTGTTGGTTACGACTATTTTCAGGACTAATAAGAATTACAAATGAATCAAATCCGGTAACGGTACCTTTTATTTGATGGCCATTCATCAAAATAACTGTCACATTTATTTTTTTAGATTTTACTTCATTTAATAAAATATCCTGGATAGATATTGCTTTACTCAAATGGATACACTCCTTTTATTTTCAACCCGTCTTTGACCTGTTTTGCTCTCTATATATTTTTTTAGTTTATCGAATGATACTGGACCTGAGAAAAACCATCCTTGGCCAATCTCAATTCCTAATTCTTTGTATATCGCTGCTTCATCCCCATTTTCAATACCTTCAGCAACAATATCAAACGATAATTCCATCGATAATTTTTTTATATCTTTAATAAACTCTTGCATTTCCTTATTATATATATTTTCGGTAATACACCTATCTATTTTTACAACATCGGGACTAGTATGTAGTAAAAAATTGAAGTTGCAATTATTTTTACCAAAATCATCAATAGCCAATTTAATATTCATCGATTTTAATTGATCCTTATGATACAAATACTTTTCAAGATCTAATGGCATTTGTTCCGTAATTTCAAGAACAATGTTTATATGGTTGGAAACATATAAATCAAAGGCTTTTTTGGATAATAACGTTTCTGTCTTTTCTATAGTAAGTGGATGGCAATTAATAAAAATTTTTTTATCACCATTTAACTTTGCCATTGACTCTATTGTACTTTCAATCACCCACATATCCAATGCAGCGATTTGGTCCGAAAGGACTGCATCTAAAATAATGTCATCCGGAGCTTTATCGCCTCTAATTAAGACTTCCATTCCAATAATACCCTGAGTCTCTAAACTTATAATGGGCTGATAAACAGTCTTCAGATTCTTTATAACAATTCATCTCCTCAAACTTTACATATTTTTTTATGACCACATGTGCGGCATTTATCCAAATTTTTTTTAAATCCTTTTAATCTTTCTGTTTCTTGAAGTAATATCATTTGCTGCAAAATCCTTTCGAGTTTACGCTTTAATTTTTTTGTATTTCTTATATAAAACTTCTTATTTTCGTACTGCAGGATCCCATATTTAGGTTTCTTATGAAAGTTTTCTTCAATCAAAACAAAGTAAGCTGCAATTTGCATTACGTCTCCTAGATAGGGATTATTTTGAAACGATTTCTTCTTTTTTAATTCAACAGGCATTAAATGGCCAAACCATTGTCGATAAATATAATCTGGTTTACCATCAATTTGTAATGTGTCAGAAACTAGCAGCTGCGATTTCCCATCATCTTTATAAATTAATTCCCCCCTTATATTTCTGATTAATAATCGAAATAAAAAAATACCTATCAAAATGGTAAAACTTATAAGGAATAATACTACTGTCATCTACTCACTCTTTCTTAAATGATTACAACTAATACAGAGACTAAAACAATAAGAATCATTAGTACTAAGAAAATAATCTTCCATGACACCGGACCCTGAGAAATCATTTTATCTTGATGCTTTTGATGATAGCTTGTACCTCGCTGCATCACCTTCTGTTTATCCATTTGGAAATGTTTTTTTCCATATTTCCTGCTGTAAAGCCAACTATAGGGACAGTAACAAAACTCATTTATTTCACTAGCAGATATACGCTTTTTCATTTTTATTAACCCTTCTACCTAGTTTGATATTTAATTCATTTATGACTTCCTGAATCTTTTGTATATCAAAAGTAAATTCATTTTCATTTAATCTTTCTACAAAAAATACCGGATTACATTGTATGGTTTTACTCACTAGCTGAATAACGTCATTATCCATAATAAATGATGCAAAAGCATATCGAGGGTTCTTTATCTTTAAGGAATAAAGAAATCCTTCTAAGGATAATAACAGCTGTCTTAATTCTTTTACTTCATTCAAAACTAATCACCCTTTGGTACCTTTTTCTTAAAATCTTCTAAGTCATAACTTATAGGAACATCTGGTAAACTATTAATTATTTGCTGGCCATATTTTTTTGTTTTTATTCTAGAATCCAATATTATGACCGCCCCACTATCTGTAACACGCCTAATAAGTCGGCCAAAACCTTGCATGATTTTTAAAATCGCAATTGGTAAGGAATAATCATAAAATGGATTTTTCCCTTCACGTTCCAATTTCTCCATTCTCGCCTCTGCCACGGGTTCCGAAGGAACCGGAAATGGAATTTTACAAATGATAACTGTCATTAAATCATCTCCTGGTATATCCACCCCTTCCCAAAACGATTCTGCTCCAAATAAAACGGATCTATCCAGTTCTTTAAAATCCTTTATCATTTGCTCTCTATTCGTCCCAGCAGTTTGTTGAATAGGTGTAATCCCCATTTCCTCACACCAGGGTTGAAGTTCATTAAACGTTTTTTGAAGATGTTTATACGATGTAAATAAAATAAAAGTTCTTCCTTTGGTATACGTTAAAATTTCCTTACATGTATCAACTACATACTTTTCATACCTATTTTTTTTAGGTGTCGTTCCGTTTATTCGTTTTTCAATTGTTGGGGGTGGTGCATTTTCAGGAATCACTAATATAGCTTGCTTTTCATAATCAAACGGAGAATCAATTTGTACTCCTACATAATCATTTCCTATTCCAAGTCTTTTTGAAATAAAATCAAAATCCCCTGCAGTAGTTAAAGTTGCACTTGTTATTACACATGTAACTTCTTTAAATAGCGTTTTTTCGAGTACCGTAGAAGACTCTATCGGTGCCCCTATTAAGCTTGTACAATAGGCCGTTTGTTCATCATCCATTTCTTCTACCTTTACATCCTTTAATGGCTTAAAACTAATCCAGTTGGCCCATCTGCTTGAATCTTTATTTAAAAGAAGATGATCAATTTCTTCCCTTATTTTGTTTACAGACTCAATATAATCACTTAAACCGGAATCGATATTTTTGTGCCATAGTTGGGAACTCTTAATTGTTTTTAAGAAAGATATATAATTATTAAAGAGAAGATTAACTTTTTTACTAGAATTGATTACCGGACTCTGTAATAAGTATTGTCTTTTTTTATTTCTTTTTAATTCATTCCCTATAGCAGTAAAAATAAGTAATAAAGGATCCATTACTCTCTTTTGATGTTCTTTAACTTCCTCCAAAAACTCTTCAGGAAGAGTAATTATTGGCTCTTCATCAATTTCTATATCTTTTTTCATCCAATTAGATTTACGATTTATTAACCTTTCAAATAAACGGTTTATTGTATGTAAAGTTATTTTTTTCTGATAAAAATTTGAAAATACGTCTTCAATTCTATGTCCTTCATCAAAAATAACAGCATCATATTCAGGAAGTATACCAGGGATCCCTTTCTGTTTAAGGTTTAAATCCGTAAAAAATAATGCGTGATTACATATAATAACAATTGAATCCCTTATTTTAATACGATCAATCTGAACAAAACAAGATTCATGAAAAGGGCTATCTTTCCCTAAGCAATCGTCACCACTACTTTGAATTTCCCTCCATAATTCATCGGGAATATCTCCATAATTATCCTTACTATAATCAGAAGTCATATAAGCCGTTAAGTATTTTTTAGCTAATTGCTGCGCAATATCAAAGTGAGGTACTTCCTTTTCATATCCCTGTTTTATATATTCGCTTAGCCTCCTTTTACACATAAAATTCCCTCTACCTTTAGCCAAGCTATACGACAATTCTTTACCTAATAAATTTTTAATGACCTTTTTTACTAAAGGGAGTTCTTTATTTATAAGTTGATTTTGCAAAGTAATTGTATTTGTTGAAATAACAACCGTTTTATTTTCCTCAAGTGCGTATAAAGATGCTGCAACTGAGTATCCTAAAGATTTTCCTGTCCCTGTTCCAGCCTCAATAAGACCATGTTTACCCTTTACTAAAGATTGCATAACGTGTTTGGCCATTTTAATTTGACTGGTTCTTGGTTGATAATCTTTAAAAAAATTACTTAGCTCCCCCCCTTTCATAAATACCTTTTCTACTAACTCGTTATAATGTATATCTGTATTTTCTTTATTGTTACTCATGTTTATGTTTCCACCTCAATTAATGCCTTATATAGCCATTATGTTTTTTGGAAAGACTATCTAAAAAGGTATCATCGATGATAAGGCCTTTTTCCATCATGTTTTTAACGTCCATTTCCATATCCCTTTTATTAATCTCTCTTGGGAACGCAATTTCCTTCCCTTCTATTTCAAGAATATTATTTGGAAAAAACTCTTTAAAGGAAGTAAAAATCCAATTAATTAACAATTTATTCTTATTTTTATCGGTCCTTTTTTTAATCATTTCAAACATGTCCCATATTGGTTCCGGAATATCGAGATTCTGTTGTTTATAACTATTTTCTTTCAAGCAGAATCCTCCTTCCTTGGTTATTTTATACAAATATACACACTTATATTATACAATAACCTAGGTAATAAACCAACCTAAACAGATATAAAAAAGGAATAAAAAAAAACCAGCATTTTACCTTGTTAATGCCGGAAATCACTATCTCTTCAACAGATAAACTGCTGTTCTATTTTGTTTTGTTGAATCAACCATATTTAAATTGAAATTCTCCTTACAATACGCAATTTTTCTCACTATATCAGTATTTTTAATATTGTTCTTCATTTTATATAGATGTTCTATATATTCTTTAGCTAAAGTATAATCACGTGTTTTTTGATAAGTATCAAATAAAATTAACATCCCTTTAGCTAGTTCGTCGTACATACTTTCATCTTTAAAAATCGGTAAAGCTACTTCAATGTTTTTAATCGCTTCTTTATATTTTTTCATGTAAAAATACGTTTCACCAACAGCTAAATGAAAATCAGCGTAACAAAGTTCATTATCGATTTTTGATAAGTACCTTTTTACGGCATTAAAATGTGCAGATGCATCTTCATATCTAAAATTATTAAACATCAAAGAACCTTGAAAATAGTGATAATAAAATAATATTTCGTCTTTATAGTCTCTAGGTATTACTTTGGTTTTATTTTCTTTTAAAAGGTAATGCCAATATTCCAATAAGGAATAGTATATAAGTGCGCTTTCATTTTCATTACTGATCATTAATGTGTCAATTATCGATTTACTTTCCGTGGCTAAATGATAGTTGTTATCTCTAAGTTGTAGGTACCAATCATTCAAATGTGAAAACAAAAAATTGGTATTACCAATATTCATAAATAGAGCTCCTTCTTCGATAACTTAGATGCATTCATGCTTTGGGCCTACGACCATTATACCATTATTAGAAAATACTAGAAACACATTTTTCGACATTGGTTGGTAAAATTGTAATATTTTATAAAAGCAACCATGACGGTTGCTTTTACAATTAAACGGCTTTCTCATTTTCCGCAATTTGCTTCAATATGCTTTCAATATAAAAATGATCATCTTCATTTTCTACTTCTTTATAAGCTAGTTCTTCTTCCACCTTTATTAACTCAAAAAATACTAAAGGTTCTTCAAAATTGGCTTTTTGGCAAACAATAAACTTTTTGTCCTCTTCATTCTTTTCAACTTCTAAAACTATTTGATATACAATGTCTTTCTGTTCAATGTCATCGGTTAAAATGATAAACGACATAACCGGTTATCCCTCCGTCTGATTAGTATCCTTTTTCTTAAAGATTTGTGGTTTTATATCAAACATTTCTTGGACAAGATTCACACGACTTTTCGCATCCATGTACAACGCTCTATGGCTTTGTAACATTTCTTCAATTTGTGCAAATTCCTTCGGATCACTTGTTTGCTTTTTAGCTTTTTTAAATAACTGGATATTTTTATAATGGGTATTCTTTTTACTTTTCCATTCATTTAGATATTCTCTTGGTTGTACATCAAATAAGTTATGTTGCTTATTGAAATCATTAATAATGGATTGTTTAAACTCCTTATCTACCTTCACTACTTCTTCTATACGAATATTTTTTGGGATAGGATTGTTTATATAATGCTTTTCATAGTCTTCAGGAGTTCTGACTTTGATCTCTCTTTGACCGTCTACTTTTAGAGTACTTTTTGATTCAAAATTTAATTGTTTCTGTGCTGCATTTACTTTCATTTCGTAATTCTTCACATTTTTTTCAGCTAAAGATATTAAATCTTGTGTTCCTAGATTTAATGATTTTTTTAATTTTTGAATTTGTTCTGCTGCACCTTTATGATTCAATTGAAATTTATCCAGCTGACCCTTTGACTCGTATTCTTGATAGACCTTCAATTGATGTAGCTCGGCTTTAGCATTTTTTTCTCCTATCATAATCTTATGAACAAAATTCGCTGGCTTAGTTCCACTATTTTGTTTCCATTCAACCTTTACCTGTTCATGTATTTCTTGTGGAGATAATTCCTTTAATGACTTTTCAAGCATAAAATTACTCTTTGGCGGTGTACGCCTCATACTTCTTGCTTTTTCCTGTCTTTCTTTAATTGTGGTATTTGTTGGACCATCGATAGTAACATTTACGTGTTCAATTATTTTATTTAGCCCTGAATTAGAATTTTGTTTTACTTTAAGTATCGTTTCCGTTGGAATACCTAACATATTTTTGGCTACCTGTAATTTTGTTACGGTATTCTTGTAATTACTTTGAGCTTTTCCTATTAATTCTTTAGTTGATAAACCGGACGTTTCTTTTACATTACTAATTGCCTTATATTCATTTGGACTCAATGTTTTATAGGTATCTAAATTTGAATCATTTTCATATTTCTCATACATTTTCAAGTGATTTAATGAGGATTTTGCCTGGTTTTTATCCTCTTTCAATTGCCTAATAAATTCATTTTTGGATATACCGTTTTTAGCACGATTCCAATCTTCAGCAATTAAATTTCGCGCGCCTTCTTCTGATAAACTAGTTACATTTTCCGGTACGGTTACACTAGGTTTACTAGGAGTACGTCTTAATGCTTTAGCGATTGCCTGGCGATCTTTAATTATGTCACCATTACTCAAATGATTAAATTGCTGCATTGGTGTATAATCATTTTCGCTTGGAATCCTTGCTTTATATCCATGATTATCTAGTCCACTCTCCGATGCAGCTGTAACTTCATTCTCTGTATTTAAAAACTGACGATTGTTAATTATGTCACCATTACTTAAATGATTGAATTGCTGCATTGGTGTATGATCATTTTCGCTTGGAATCCTTGCTTTATATCCATGATTATCTAATCCACTCTCCGATGCAGCTGCAACTTCATTCTCTGTATTTAAAAACTGATTATTAAATCTTCTTAAATCTTTGGCAGCATTTTGCCTATTTAAAACTTCTGGTGACAACTGTATTTCATCATCTTCATAATTAGGTATACTTCCTTTTAGGTGCTTCATTGCAAATTGAGCCTTACCTTTATGCTCTTGTCGTTTTTGCTCAAATACAGATTTTTTCCTTAATAATTCATCTTGATAAGTTTGAGCTGCTTTTGTATAGCTGGCTGGATCCGTCGTATTTACACCTGTTGGTAATTGAAGGTTACGATAATCCCCACCTTGCTTTTTGATATCTTTAAGTGTATTAGTAGCATCTTCAATTTGTTTACCAGTAAAAAGGGGCAATCCCTGTTCCATTCTCTCATTAACTTGATTAACAAAATCACTGTAATAAACCGGATTTCCAGTTTCATAACTTCTGTCTTCTGCTTCTTGTTTTTGTCTTTCATACTGTTGATGTAAATATGTTTGAGCATCCGGCCGGAGTCTTTTATTTTGCCAGGAATGGAACCCTTTACTCGCTAATCTATATGCTTTTTCACCACTATATGCTAAAGCTAAAGCTTGAAAAGCTCTATTTTTAATCCTTTGGCCATAGTTACTAGGTCTTTCAATTTCATTTGCAACCGCATGACCACCTTTAGGCATAGCCTCGAATATTCCCATGATTCTCTTACGTTCTAATATTAAGACAATAGCCACTACAAAAAGGGTTACTAATTGCATAATGATATTTCCATCAAAAGCCTTATACATTAGTGTGGATAAGATCATATAGATTGATAGAAAGATGCTTATGAACACCTTATTTAAGATAGCACTAGCAATTCTTCCTAACCATCTTTGTACTACTATAGTTCCTATTCCTGGCCATAAAGATACCAGGAATATTACTCCTGTAAAAGCTATTAATAGTAACGGGATGATTTGGTACACTAACATAAGTACACTGAAAATCACTATTACCACCATTGTAATTAAGGCGTAAACAAGGAATAATATGACTAAAATAAATCTTAAAATGGAATAAGAAAGAGACATCATTTTATTGTCTTGCTTCTTCACTTGATTTTTAACAAAGTTGTCTCTTTCATCAGAATATGGAGCATACTTTAAAAGTTCTTCTCCATTCGCTTCACCTTTTTTTACATTTCCAAACTCCAATATATACCACGGATACTTTACATGGTTTTTCCAAATTGTGTTCCCCATGACAACTACTGCATCATCTATACCATTTACATCTTTATAAACAATTGGTGATGTAGTAGTTAAAATATCTGCAGATGCTTCCTTAGAAATTTCATTAAATTGAGTTAACATTTCGGTTGGCTTTGTAAAAAAGACAGTTGATAAGCCAATCATAATTAATAAAATTATTAACTGTTCCCAAGACTTTTGTCTCTTCATTGCAAACATAAAATTCCATAGTGCAACTAGAGCTGAAATAACAATAAATGTCTTAGAGAATACATCATAAGTAGATGTTTTAACTCCACTAACTATCTTCCCAACATACTTTAAGAGAGAATTTAGAATATCTAAAGTGTAGGCTTGTTCTAATATAAAAATGGCAAATTTAACAATAAAGATGGTTAAATACCATATCATATTATTTAGGCCATTAAATATTTGTAAAACAGGAGCAAAGTTTTCCAAGAAGCTTGCCTCTTTTGAATCCAATTGATAATTTAAAGTTGGTTCGGTACTATAATCTCTCTTTAGCTTAGAACCATTATGAGATGAATGATCAAACATATCATCTATCGGATCAGAGGCTGCATGAACTATAGTTCCTGGTTCGTTATTGGGAAAAAACAAAAAGATCGATAGAAAGAGGAATAAAACTAATATCATCTTATTCCTCATTAAGCAGCCCCTCCCTCACCTTTTTTCTTCTTCGGTGTTGTTTCAAGGGCTAAATGAATATGTTCAAAGATTACATCAATATTTACAATCCCAACATTACCGTCAATGTCCTGCATTAAAGGAGCACCTGATTGAATATTACGTACCATTTCTTTATTTTCTTCAGTAAGTTCTAAATTTAAAAACTCCAATATATCATCGACTTCATTAGAGTCTTTCGAGCGAAAAATAAATTTTACTCCTAAATTATTCTTTGCATCCATCAAGTCACGTACATTTTGCGATATTACATATACTGCAGCATTTAAACTTCTTCCGGTACGAATTAATCTATCAACTAACTCCGCACCTTGTTGAGTTGACATGAAGGCCCAAGCTTCATCTAATAAAGTAACTGTAAATTCTTCTGATAAGGAAAATTTAATAGCAAATTCGCCAATTGGATACATTAAGGCGACAGATAACATTTCAATAATGTCGTAATCCTCTTTTGCCTTACTACGTTTCGGTAATTTTAAACTATCTATTTGTAAAATCGTTACACGCTTATCCAGTTTAATAGTATTAAGCTTTCCATCGAAGAATATCAATTTACCAAACGGCGCTCTTTGAAAAGACCTACACTTTCTAGCTAAATTTTTCCCAATTTCATTTTTACTGCCTTCAAGTACTGTAATCAATTTATACATCGACGGTTCATTTATTCCTTGTAACTCTTCACAAGCATCAATTAATTCATCGTAAACATCATCACCTATTTTTATATCAGCAAGATAAGTAATAATGTTTTGTGCAACTTTGACAGCATCCGAGAACTCTAAGAAACCGAACGGATCTAGCTTTCCATAATCTTCTTCACGGTCATTTAAAGTAACATATTCAAGTTCACCGTCAAATTCTTTCAGGTAAGTTTTCCACTTTTCCCGGTCGCCTTTGGGATCAATGACTAAACCTTTCCCACCATATAAAGAATTTAAATAAATTCCTATATAATTAGCTGCATAAGATTTTCCTCCTCCTAGAGTACCAGTAAAGGAACCTGAAGCAGACTTATTTACTAACGGGGCTTTCCCAGGATTATAAAATACTGGTTTATTTAAATTTCCAGTAAATCCAATGAAAAATCCTTCATTATCTCCTAATTTTTTATGAGCACCTATCATAGAAGCTGCAATTTCAGGAGGGGTCATTCTATGAATATATTCCTTAATAAGATGGCGGTCCGCACCAGGAATAAATTGTTGCATAAGTTGCAATTGATCCCCAGCTGGCCAAACAACTTTAAAGTCAGTTTTTTCAAAAATGGATTTTAGCCATGTTCTTTGATTCTTTAAAGATTCTTCGTCCGGTGCATGGGTTTCTAAAATAATACTGATATCTAATAAAGGAAATTGGAAATTAGTTAAAACTTGGTCCAGGGATTTTGCAGACTCAAAAGCTTGCTGCAATTCTGATGAAAAATCCGTACCCGATTGAGCTGTCATATTACCTTGTTCATTAATTTCAAGTTGTTTATTAGCGACTTTGCGTTTACTTGTTTCCGGATCTATGGGGCTAATATTAATGACAGCACTAACAGGAAAATCAATTTCTTGAATTTGATATAACCATTCATTTCCTGGAATCCAATACCCATCTGGTATATCTGAAATTGTTAAAAACGAGCAGTAGCTTGACCTTATATCTCCTTGATATTCTTGGGTTAATTTAATAGTTCGTTTATCTGATAACTCAACTAATCCCTCCGACAAATTTAGAAACTCTGATTGACGAGGACGTATCACTTTCTTATTATTTTTATGAACAATGTCCATCTTCTTCTTATTTGAATTTATATATATTCCAGATTCAATAATGGCGTTATTTGAAACTTCTTTTTTCTTTTTCTGAAATAGTGAACTTTTTGGTGGCTGTGCAATGCCAAGCCAAAAGGACCTACGACAAAGCCACTCTATTTCTTCTTCATCTAACCTTCTTAACGACCTTCCATTAGAAAAACTATTTACTCTATATTCATTGTATTGCTGGGATTCCAAACCTTTCAAAGTCCTAATTTCATGGTCATAAATTTCAATCCCTGAAAATCCTGCAATTTCTTCTATATCTCTTTTTGACTCTTTAAAAAAGGCTATGATTGAATCTTTAGTAGTCTTTGCAACTTCATTCCATGATTTTATATTGTTTAATTTAAAGAAAACATATTGGGAATGATTAGAACCTTCATTACCTAATAAATCAACTAAATAATCCCTCGTGTCATCAGCATGAGCCTTCGCAAAATTTGCGAAAGGCCCCTGTATTTCTTTTTTCAAGCTATCAAAGTGCTCATGAAAAGAATAGACACGAGGGAGGATCATAATTCTTGTTTCTAGCTTCAAGCTAGAGAAAAAACTAACTAATCTTTTAAAATCCTGAACCTTTTTATTTCTCGATTTATGATCGTATTGAAAACCTACAATCTCATATCCTATCCAGCACTCTTTTTTTGTTGTTATTACAAGATTTCCTTCAAAATAACCAACTGGAAATTCATGAGTTAATACTTTAGGAAATTTCACTCGATTTCCTCCCTCGATTTCTGATTCATGACCCGTTTTTTTCTATTATTTTTTCTTTTTTTTATCTGTCCCAAGTGGTAATTCATAATTCTCTCTGAATTTAATCATATTGCTATATTTAATTATCCCAGGACGACTGACCTTCTTATATCGACAATAAATCTTTGGTAATAGATAATACTTAATTTGACTATAGAAAAACTTATGTGGACTTTTTCCATCGTGTTTTTTCCTACTTAAATAAAATGAAATTACTCCCGGAAATACAACAAACTTAACAATAAACGTGTTAACCCATACTAACAAAGGGGTGTTAGCATTAATGACTATTATTACTAGTTCTGCAATCAAGAAATACCATAATTGCCACCATGTGATAGGTCGAGGTAACTTAAATCTATCAAAACTATAAAAATATCTCTCAAACCTCCACATCCTCTTATATGTTCTTACATATACATGACCATCTTCTTGATATTCCATTTAGTTCAACCCCATCATTAAATACCTAATAAATCTTTTAACCATTTTGTCCCTGTTGATTGTAAAAGGGTTGGATTCCAAATAAATAATCCTGCTACCATCCCAATTACAAGAATCAACGCTAAGTATCCAAATGCACGTTTAGCAATTGCAACAATAAGTAAGATCGCAACAATTGCTGTGTATAGGCCTTTTGCTTGAGTTTGCGCCCAAGTACCTGCACTTTGTCCTGGACCACTGGCTGCAAAAGCTGAAGTTGATGAAAACATTAAATAAATATTCGTAGCTACAAAGGTTGTTAATAAAGCTAAATTTCGTTTAACCTTTTTAATGTTATTCTTTAATTTTGTAGTGATTTTTACTTTCTCCATTCCTTATAACCCCCTGAAAATTGTTTAATTAACCAACGGTCATTTTCATATTTATAAATAAAAGTATGATGTTGTTTCGATGTCATATTTGTAAGTGGGTCAATCCAAGATGTAGTTGTATAAACAAGTACTTCATTTACATCACTATTCGTTTTTGTGTCTGTATTTTTAGTTTTTTGAAAATCAATAACCTGAATATTGTCTAGACTCTCAAAATTAAGTACCCCCTCATACCCTTGCAATTCTTGATTATTAAGCATGTAAACGGCTAATTGACTACTTGAACCACTAGAATATGTTTTAAAAAAGTCTGTTGTCATTTTTTCAATTGTTTCCTTTAATCTACCATCAACTGACGGAAAATCGGGAATCTTAGCCGTCTCCCCTTTCGTTTCAGGGGTTCGATTTACAAAAGTAGGATAATCGTAAACAAATAATTTATTGTCCTCGTACTCTATTGGAACTTGAAGATAACGAACAATTTTTGCATTTCTAACTTTATCGTTATTAACACCTACCTGATCTTGAAGTACACTTGAGTCAACATTTCTAGCTTCGATATCCACTTTTATATAAATATCAGCACGTTTATTATTAATTTGTTTTAGATCTACTACATTTGCGTGATTAACAGTTAATTGAGTGTCCTTATTTGTATCAATTGGAATATCTCCCTTTAATCCATAGGACAAATATGGTGCTAATCTTTTCGAATATTCTTCAGTATCCTGTGAGTTAAAAGTTAAATAATCTGTTGCAAATGCAGAAGCAAATCCCTGTGCTGCACCACTTATAATATAAGGAATCTCATTCGTTACTTTTGCATCAACTTCATTGTGTTTAAAATATGAATTTATCCCCCTAATAAAAGTGAGTATTACAAAGATCCAAAAAACATATTTTCCTATTTTGATAAATTTCGCTTTCATCGGGGTCTTTGATTTAAACTTCAATGGATTCTTCAACATTTTCACCTCCTTTCAATTAATTAGTTTGTGAAAGATAAATCCTTACTTATATTTTTCATTTGTATCACTCCTTTTTGTGGGAAAAGGATCGATGGTTACATCTTTACGATTTTTTTCCATATCAAGTATTCCAATGAATAGAACAAAAATAGTAACTAATAAAACTAGAATTGCTGTTATCCAGCCTTTTCTTTCTGCTATTCTAAAAACCCACCCTAAAGGACCATCTTTCCATGATTCAGGAATATGTATCGATCCTGGTGAAAAATAGTGAAAAAATATTAGAAAACCGCATACAACAACTAAGAAAATTAGAACAAAAGTAAATATCTTTTTAATCTTCTTTTTAGCTTCCGATTGTTTATCTAATTTCAATTTCTCACTCCTTCCATAAATAAGCTTTTTCATGGTTTTTCACATCATAATAATTTGGCTTACCTGGTTGTCCAATAATCTCATTAACTGCTCCTACTAATATTCGACCAACATCACCTCCAAAATCTAATGAGCGTAAAAACAAGGATAGAGATTCTATTTCATCATCTTCTTCCATCAAAAATACTAAACTAGGGTTTAGCGTAGGTGAACTTTCGGAAAAAGATGCTGATAACAAAGAATGTTTTCTTAATCCATATTTTTTAATATTGGCTGCTAATTCATTTAAATACTCTAAGTTCTTGTTTTTAACATAAAAGACTAATTTTGCTTCAGAAAACATTGAGTCTATTTGCTTCAACAAAATTCCATCTGTAAATAGATAATTTTCACCAAATAATTTACTTGCTGTCATATACGAAGGGAGCCATTTAACATTTCCGGCACTTAACGTATGTGACCAGGAAGCTAAATTAGTAATCTGTTTCAAGCTTTTTCTTTGATTATTTAAATTTACAAATATATCACCAAAAGGATCTGTTAGATATTGCTCAATTGTAGTAAATAATAATTCGCTGCAATAATTTCCTTTTTCATACCATGTTCTATAATTTTTACCTATCAATCTTTGATAAGAAAAATTCGTTCTATTATCATTAGATATATAAATTAATACAGGTGGTACTTCTGCTGGGAAACTCTTTAAAACATCATGTTCTTTATAAAATCCGTTTTTAAAATAACTATTTTGACCATTTACTTTTTCGTGCATTTTCTTTTCAGATCGTCTTACAGTCCTTTCATACTCAACAAATATAGGTGTAAATTCAGAAGTAGCTTTATTTCTTATGAACCATAGCGCATCTGGTAAAATAATGTTTTTAAAAGAAGTACCATTTTCTATACGAAACGCAGCATCTTTTTCTCCTCTATATTGCATTTCATATTGTCTAGGAATACTCCTCATTGCTTGAATACTAAAATGTGCTAATTGTAAATGATGTTCAATGTATTCACCTTTTCGATATTTTTTATTTGGATCCCAAGTCACCTCTTTATCGCCATACAACCTTTTTACATATCCAACACCTTTTCCGGCCAATGTATACACATAACCGATTCTTCCTACAACGGACCCATTCTTAATAGATTTATACGGAATTGGATATATGTAACCTTCTTCAGTTAATTTCCTCATTTTTCTATTGACTGTAGATCGAGCAATTTTTTCATTATCAATTTCATCCCAATACTTTCTCCACAAAAACTCAAAATCCAAATAACCAAAATCATATATATCTAGAAAAATGTTTTCTTCTCTTTCTCCAATCGCTACTGCCATAAATTCAACACCTATCCATTTAATTTATAAAAGATCAAATGGATTGGAAGAATGCTTCGATGATTGTTTGTTATCATCAGGTATATTAAACGTAATAATCAAATCATCATCATTTGTATCACTATCACAATCTTCCTTCTCCTTATTCACTTCTAAATCTGAATTATTTTCTTCCCTGCTTAAATGGTTTTCCTGTTCATTATTTTCTATGACTTCATCGTTCACTAAGTTCGCTTCAGCATCACCTAATATTTGTTCCTCGTTTTTAGACTCTGAAGTAACTTGTGATTCATTTTCATACACTTCTTCATCAAGCTTGGATTCAATTGCTACAGAATATTGTTCATCAGTTACAGTTAAATCGCTTTTACAATCTTCCTCATTCTTATTCATTTCTATATCTGGACTTTTATCTTCCCTATCAACTTGATTTTCCTGTTCATTATTTTCTATAACCTTTTCAGTCTTTAAATTTTCCTCTGATTCAACAAATATTTTTTCATCAAACATAGGCAGTTCAATTCGTATACTCTGTTCATTCTTATCCTTCTCGATTTTTACTTTTTCTTCCCTTATCATTGCTTCTTCCCATGTTTTTTGAATGATTTCTTCTAGCAAGGAGTCACTGATTTCATTTGCTCTCGGTGGATCCATTAGAGCTGAAAAAGCTTTAGAAGAGGACCTACCAGTTACAATACTCATATATGCATGGTTTTCTTCAGTCCTCATAATATCCTCTGGATTTAATCGCTCATGATTATAATTAGCCGCTAACGCCAAAGCATCTTTGTTATTTTTAACCCTATATGAAATAATCGTATTAAAGTTCCTTAAAATAGCATTTGCTGCATCTTCAGGGAGTTGTGATACTAGCCCTTGTGCACCTGCAATTAAAGGCACTTTCACATAACGAGTTTTATCCGCCATATCTTCTACAACTTGAGCATTTGTATTAATAAATGAAGGTAATTCATCCACAATTAAAGGATATATTGATAAATTCTCTCCATTTTTAATTAAATCTGCCCTTGTTAAAGCAGCTTGAAAATTCATTGTTAATGCCATTGAACCGTACATCTTCTTTTCATCACTATTTTTTATTCCAGATAAATCCAAAATTGTTATCTTACCTTCATCCATCCATTCTCTCCACCTAATACCACAAGTAGCAGCACCAGTAGATTTACTTAATAACGTAGATAAGCTAAATTGTTCCAATTTATTTCTTGTACTATCTGTTAGTTCTCTGTGTTGCCTTCTATTTTGTGCCTTATTATTTGCATCAGGGTCCATCATTTCAGAAAGTTCCGACAACGTATCATATATTTCTTGATATTCTGGAACATCCTTAATTTGTTCCGCTATTGTTTTACAATATGAAAAATCCCTAAATAGACGGTTAACATTAATAATAGAAGCCTCGCCGCAATACTGAAGTGATATTCCCGCATGTAACATATTTCTATCAGGTCTTACCCCCCAGCCCTCCGGCCATATCCTTTTCAAAACATCAGATATATTTTTACTAATTGAATCAGGAGTAGAATCAAAATCAATATCAAACACATTAAAAGGAAATACACGTTTATCATTAGGACTTGGGCGAATATAAGCAATATGGTCCATTAATTCGCCAGGTAAACTAGTAACCAATTTTCCTGACAACTCACCATGAGGATCTATTAAAAAGAATCCAATTTGACTCTTACCAAACGCCTTTATCTCTTCTAATTTCACCCGTGCTATATCAAGCATTAAATTTTGTAAAAACACCGTTTTCCCTGAACCAGAACCCCCTTGAACTAATACGTGTGTTGATAAATGGTCCAAGTTCAAATATATATTTGTTTCTCTTAACTTATAAATATTTGTCCCTATTTTTAAATGCCTTCCTGGCCCTTTTTGGATTACATTGTTATGAGTAGCAATAACCTCTCTCGGTGGCTCTAAATTTTTCATATATAATCTTTTGAGTTTTGAATCATGAACAGCACTAGAAGGTAATCGCATTAACCCACTTAATTCTTCAATATTTAGAATTACTCTTTTTCGATTAAATTCAAAAATAGGGAATCTTCGTTTTTTCCAATCGGCCAAAAGTAAGGGCTTAATTTGCATCCACTTTTCAGTAACCCTAAAACGATTCAAAGCTTCAGATGTAAACTGTCCAAAACTTCTCCCCATTTCATTTACAATTTGAGTAGCCCTTTCCTTATTTTCAGCATGAGCAACTACTCTAATTACACAATGTCCTAATAGCTTTGTCTGTTTGGAGTAGACACTAGATTCAAATAACTCAACTTTTTCTCGATGTTTTTCAACATCCCATTTCTTAATAATCCTCAAAGCTTTATCAAAATTGTTCTGATATCTCGTCGCTGGCTGCAGCAATATTTGAATACATGCTTTTTCATTTAATCTTAAATCCGAAATACTATTTATTAATCCTGTTTGACTGTCCACTATATCGTTCATAAAGGTTTTTATCTTAACAGGATAGTCACGGTCCAATTTCATTGTTCTAGCTGTTATAAAAGAATCTATCCCCTGTACCATTTCATCCTCTACAGGGTAAATTTCCATTTCAGGATATTCACTTATAATTTTTCGTCTTATTTCTTCACCTATATTTTTATCTGTAGCCCAAAAATAATAAGCAATATCATTAAAATTACTTTCAATTTCCCAACTAAACCATGGCCATTTTACTATTCTACGATACCAAGGACGTTTCAAAACTTCGATGATTTCACCAACTAAAGTCTCGTCTTTAAAATAACTTAATTGATGATCCCTATGAACTAACATTCGATATCTTACTCCAGTTTTCAACAACGGAAATATATGATATCTCATAAACTCCACCCCCCTTACAAACATTTCAATCTAATTTCTTATTTACTCTTCTTAACTACTACTAACTCTTATACTACTCACTTACTCCCCTTACCCAATATTAATAATATATATATACTCTATCTATTCTTCTCTCACTCTTACTCTTACTCTCTCTTACTCTCTCTCTTACTCTACTTAACCACTTACCTCAACCTCATACCTCATACTCAACCTCTCGCACCCCGCCCACCTTCCCCTAAACCCAACCTAACTTCATAGAAAGCCTGGAGCGTTCTTTGCCTTTCTTTCTTAAGTCAGCCTATAGGGGTCACGGGTCGTAATGCAATGGAGAGCCGTGACCCCTATAGGCTGACTCGCCCCCAGAAAGGCTTTGCGGAAGGCTTCACCCCCACTCACAAACTACATGGAAGGTGGGCGGGGTGCGTTTCCAAGAAAACATAATTAAAACTAGTAAAAAACACATTTAAAACAGATAAATAAACAAAATAAAACAAAAGTATTTATTCTAAAATGATACACAAATACTGTTTGTATTGCAATAAATTTCTTGGTAATTTTATACTGGTTTACCTCTAATTTTTACAGAATCAGGATTAGTAATAGTTCCCTCCCGCCCTCCTAATAAACTTTTAAAAAGCGTATAGGGTTTTGGGGCATTAAAATTTGAACCCAATTTTTGACTGCTGCAAGGAAAAATGATGACCTTATTAGATTTTTTATTTGGATCTTGAGGCTTTGTTTTTAAGCGAAAAATGGTCTTTGCAAATCTACCTTTTCCGACAACCTCTTTAGTTATTCTTCCCTTCCGAATTAAATTTTCTACTATTCTATCGAAATTATTCTTTGATTTTTCCCCTAATTCCATCATTGCATTTCGAGTTGTAGTCTCCCAGATACCGCCAAAGTTATGTAAAATAATTAAAAACTCATTGCAAGATTTTTCTAGAGTACTGTTCTTTCTTTCTGCTTCCGATAGTTTTCTAGAATAGAATTTCGGATACATACCAGTGAACTCAAATACTTTCTTCGGAGCAAGATGAAACTTCCCTGCGTAAGCAGATCTAACTTCTCTTTCAACTTCTTCAAATTGGAAATCGTTTTTATCTTTCAAAACTGTACTATACCATTTTGCAAGTTCTGTTATACATTCTTCCATTGAAAAACCACGGTCAAAAAACATCAATCCAATCGTAAAGACCCAATCTCTTCTTTGGCCAACAGCTGGTGAATTTACCATTAATGCATTTAACGCAGGATCATTTTTTAACAAAGATTTAAGGCTGCTAGAACGAGCATAACTCAAACGTAAATTTGCTCTATTGTTCGTATTTTGCGGTTTTTTATGTTTTAAATAGTATTCTTTTCTTAACGCTACAAAATCATTTAATCTGTATCTTGTCTTTGTACAGTGGACAATATTTTGAGGGATTCTAATGTATCTTTCTCCGCCAAAAACATGGTCTGTTCCCTTTTCTTTAGATCCCTCATTTGAATTAAAACGTTCTTTAAAAATCGATACCAACCATTTATTTAGGTCATTATAAAATTTACCTACATTGGTTTCTTTTCCATCTTTTGTTTGGTGAGGTCCTACAGCAACAAATTCAGGAATAAAAGAAAACCAAACATGGTATCCACGTGGAGTAGCGTTAATAAATGTAGGTTCCATTCCAATTTCATCGCAAAATAATACAATGTCATTTAAATTAACGTTTGAATCATCAATATCGATGACAAACGCATGAACGCTGTTTAAAGCACTTCTTCTCTTCTCCCAGTAGTTTCTATTCTTGCTTAAATTAAACGTTCCATAGGTCATGTATTCATAACCATTTTGGACATATTGAAGTATAGTGCTAATGGTCCGTACCCAAGTGGTACCAGTTTGGTTTCTAAGGTCATTTTTATCTTTTCCTAAATGAATCCATCCTGGCCTAACTGGACCTTTTTCATAGCTTGAATATCTTTTAGGGGTGATACCAATCCGTTCATCAAATACGAGATGCAGGATCTCAGATAAATACAACTTCTTTCCGTTCTGGATCCCTACGACTTTATCGTTTTTTAAGGTAGAAAGTAATTCTGTATAGGATTGTTGTTTTACTATTGCAGAGGATTGTTGCAATGAGTTCATTGTGTGCAGCTCCTTTAAGGTATAAAAAAAGACGTAGGAGCACTCCTAACGCCTTGGTTTATTAGCACACACAACAAATAAAAATTAGAGGTTTTTTCATCAAAAATATTGTTTAAATTTTTGATTTAGGGTAAAATAAAGATACGAAATTTGTTTTTATAGTAAACGTTGGAGCGTTTACTTTCGATGCGTTGGAGCGCATCATAATTTCACAAAGTTTTTTTGGTGTGTGGCAGGCGTTGGAGCGTCTGCTCTATTTTTTTGTCTTTTTTATTTTATTATTTTGATAGAAAGTGTCTTTTTTATGTATATCATTTAATTTATAATTCTATTAATTTCGATTATATCTTTTTCAACAAAAAATTGGAATAGCTGACATTTTACGAGCAACAAGAGATGGAAAAATTCATCTCTTTTTTTCTTTTTCTATTCTACTTCATTTATAAAAATAAATAAAGATATTAATCCTGTTTTCATTGCATTTTTTTTAATGCTTTCTCTTACAATGTACTTTTACAATGTAAAATATGAGAATAACAACAATTGCATTGAACAATTACATTGTAAATTTTCTTTAACACACAAAAAACATTGATTTATCAATGTTTACACAATTAAAAATAACATTGCAAATTAACAATGTAATATGCTATAATTCTACTTGTAAATATATTAAACAATCATTTCTAAGGAGGAAATACAATGAGCTTTAACATTGCAAGCATTGATTTAGGAAATTCAGTCGTTCAATTCAAAATTAATGGTAGAAAAGGGGATATGCCAAATACATTAGCCCTTTGCACCGAAGATAAAGTTACATACTATGATTCATCAGAAAAAGACATAAAAGAGTCACTTATCGTAAAGATAGATTCAAAATCTATTAAAAACAAAGGCGAAAAACACTATATTGGTATAAGCGCCACTGATAAAGAAAATAATTCAGAGACAGAAAAAAATAATAAAAAAGCTTCACAAGATAGATCTATCTACATGGCGCTAACGCCATTAGCTTTAGATGCTGTTCAAAATAATACTGACAAAAATAAAATGGATTTAGAAATAGAAATCTTAACTACAGCATTACCAACAAAACAAGTGCTGGCTGATAGAGAAGTGTTAAAAGAAAAATTAATTGGACACCACACTGTTACTTTATGTGATGTTCCAGGTAGGGGAGACGTAACAGTTAATATTCATATTAAAGATTGCCTTGTTGCTGTAGAGTCTATGACTGCATTTTTAGCACTTTCAAGAGATCAAGATACATTACAAGTTAAAGATGAAAGTTTATTCAAAGAAACAATTCTTATCGAGGATCTTGGTGGAGGTTCATTGGATCCAGCTGGATTTGAGAATGGAAAAATTATCGATGGCATTAAAGGAAAGGTATTTGGAATCAATTCTTATTTAGATGATATTATTTCTGAAGTAGAAGATGAAACCGGATATTTGTTTCCTTCAAGATATAGTTTAGAGCAATTATTAATTCAAGGGAAATCTAATTGGAGTATATTAGTTGACCAACAAGATGAAAATATATCTGAAATCATATCTAAACACTTTAAAAAGATGGCCAATAAATATATTGATGAAATTTCCAACGACTTAAAACGTTACCCAAAACTTCAAAATACACGAAGAATATATCCAATTGGTGGACCAATTAAAGTAGCCAAAGAATATATTGAAGAAGAAAATAATAAGAGAGATAAACCATTGAAATTTACATTTGCTGAAGACATTAATGAGTTAAACTTAATTGGACTTTGGATATTAGCTCAAATGGCAAAGAAAAAAATTGAAGGTAGTAAAGAGGTCGCTGCATCAAAGGAAGAATAATTTATGGTCAAATTTAAGCCGAAAAAAATAGGAGACACAACTTCTTTAACTATTAAACCGGAATTTGTTCATATACAAACAGGGGAAACAATAGAAGTTTCACCAGAAATGTTGCGTTACATTAACGATCAATTAAAGGCTGCAGCTTTTACAAATATGATTCTTACTTTAATTTATGAACACATTGAGGGTAGAAATAAAGGAGGAGACATTCAGAGAGAAAAAAAGCTGGATGAAATTCTTTCTATATTAAAGCATGGCCCTATAAATGAAATTGCAGAAATATTGCGCTCCGGAAATCTCCACATAGAGAAGGGGAGTCCTACTTCAAAAGATAGCACCAATGTTAATACTAAAAAAGAAGATATAGAAGACTTTGATGATATCTTAAAGGACTATACACAATAGATTTTCTAATCGAGTAGGAGGAGGTGACTAACCCCCGACCTCTCACACCACCGTACGTACGGTTCCGTATACGGCGGTTCCATTTATGTCTGACGTAGTTGAGAATATCTCACATAAAGACTCTTCAGCCCTCGCATCTCCCAATAGGAGTTTGTGAGGGTTTTCTGTAGGATTGGGCTTCTGGCTATTCTCCAATATTTCTTTCTAGAGTTTCCCCATTCGTATGCCTTCTCTTTTGGAATCCCTAATCCAATGAGTTTTCTTACTTTGGTTTTTGGTTTCTTCCATTCTTTCCATTGGCACATTCTGAGACGCCTTCTAATCCATTCGTCTAATTCTTTGAAAATAGTGGGTGTATCTGCTAATGCATAATATCCGCACCAGCCAATCAAATATTGATTCAGCTTCTCTATTCTATAATCCATTGGAATTGGTTTTGACCTTGAAGTTAATTCTCGTATCCGTTTCTTGACACGTTGAATACTTTGGTTTGACATCCGCACCTTCGGTTTCTTATGAAATGTGAAGCTAAAACCTAAAAACTTTCTTTTCCAAGGTCTGTCTACAGCTGACTTTTCTCGATTCACCTTTAGTTTTAGAGTAAATTCAATGAAAGTAGTAATCGAGTCCATTACTCGCTCTCCGGCTCTTCTCGATTTTACGTAGATATTACAATCATCTGCGTATCGGACAAACTTGTGCCCTCTCTTTTCTAACTCTTTGTCTAGTTCATCTAGAACGATATTGGAGAGTAAAGGACTTAATGGTCCACCTTGGGGCGTACCCTCCTCGGATTTCGTTATGACTCCATTAATCATAATGCCAGACTGTAGATACTTCCGAATTAGTGATAGGAGCGTTCTGTCTTGAATCCTTTTGGATAGAGTCCGCATTAATCTATCATGATTGACTTTATCAAAGAATTTCTCCAAGTCCATGTCGACTACCCATCGGTATCCCTCTTCGATATATTTCTTCGCTTGTCTAACACCGTCATGACCTCGTTTGTTTGGTCGAAAACCATAGCTCTGTGTTGAAAAAGTCGGGTCGAAGATAGGGGTTAAAATCTGAGTAATCGCCTGTTGGATGAAACGGTCTGTCACGGTTGGGATACCTAATAACCTTACTCCACCGTTCGGTTTTGGGATTTCAACCCGACGGACAGGAGAAGGTTGATAAGTACCCTCCATTAAGGATGTTTTAAGTGTATCCCACGTTTCGAGAATATGTCTTCGTAGGTCTTTTACGGACATATTGTCTACTCCATGACTTCCTTTGTTCTTTTCTACTCGCTTTAATGCCAATAAAAGATTTTCCCGTGACAGCATTCGTTCCATTAACATTGAGATTTATCCTTTCTACGTGAACAATACATTCTCATTAAGTGGGTTCTTTACTAAGCCCTCCCGAAGTCCCCCATGGAATTCACCATTTCTTCCTTTCAGGTAGGTTCCGTAAGAATTTTCTGCTTTCATACATAAAGAACCGTTTGCCGAGTGTTTGTTCTCCTAAAATGGTTCAGTCCTTCCTTGATTCTCTCGAGCAAACCAAGTACTACGACTTCGGCTGACTTCTGATTGTTCAGCTATCCATTACTAGATAGGTTACCAAGTGTACTTGGCGTATCAACCAGACCTCCCCGGGTAAGAGTGCAATCTTTCCTTCCATCTATCTGCTTCATTTACTTTGTATCACCTTCGGCAGAAAGGACTTTGTTTTGTATTGCAAACTCATCCAATGATACCTAGCCTTGTATGAAGTTCGTGTTCCTCAGACCGGAAGTTTGCCGCTCGCTTCCTTCAGATTCCGCGTCACCACGGACACCCTTGCGTTAAGCTAACTGCTACTTCTGCCTTCACAGTTCGGGACTTTCACCCTAGAGACTACACCCATGCCGGGCGCACAATTAGAAAGAGCATGTTAAAAATAATTAACATGCTCTTTTTTAACTACTTTGTATATATTTTAAATGAACAATAGGATATAAATTTTTTTGTAAATTTTTCAACTAATATTTTATTTTACTACCTAGGTATACCTATGTTATTTTTAACTAGACGGACTTGAATTTTATTCTCGATTTCTGATTCAGAATCCGTCTTTGACCTGTTTTGCCCTCTATATTCATAGAGGGATTTTTTTATTTAATTATTAATGTCTCTATAGTAATTCATAGGATCAACTGGTTTATCATTAATACGAATTTCTAAATGTAAATGATAGCCCGTAGATTGACCAGTATTACCTACATTTCCTATTTTTTGCCCTTGATCCACTTTTTTTCCCGTTTCCGTTTTGATTTTAGACAAATGGCCATATCTTGATTCTATTCCATTCCCATGATTTATTATTATCACATTACCGTAACCATTCATCGGTCCGGCATATGTAACCTTTCCATCAGCTATAGCGTAAACAGTTTTTCCTGCTATTCCTGGCGCTGATATATCCATCCCTTTGTGAAATTCTGATTCGTTTCCAAATGGATCCTCTCTAGATCCAAAAGGGGAGGTAATATTTGTCGTGTATTTTACAGGCCAAATAAATTTTTCTCCTCCGATAACAACGCCAGCGCTGACATATAGCTCTGCAAAATGAAGCACTTCATTTACATAACTTTGACTATGATTATACGCATAAATCGCTTTTTCTATATTACCTGAAGATGCACCATTCTTTGATAGGTATTTAGCTGAAGAAAAAATAGCATCTTCTAAGTCAAACGGATCTGCTTTACCATCGTTGTTAGCATCTACACCATACCCTCCATATTTTTTTATAATGGCCGGATTAATTAAGTCGCTGTTTGGAATGTTTCCTTGTCCAAGACCAGAACATCCAGGATATGACCAACCAATCCATGTACAAGGCATAAACTGTAAATGTCCAACTGCCCCAACTGGAGAGATCATAGGGTCCATAGTTGAAAATCTTGTTTCTACTCTGTGCTCTGCAGCTAATATATTCCAAGGAACATCATATTTTTCAGCTGCGGCTTTATAAATGGGAATATACTGTGAGGGGATTTGCGCCTCACCAATTTCAGATATTGTTGCATCACCGTAACCAATTTTCACATTAGAGTTTAAAGTTCCGGCCATAAGAAACAAAATTCCGAACATGGCTCCTATACAAAGAATGAAGATAAGTATTGATAATGTTATAAGCTTTTTATATTTCCAAGTAAGTAGGTTTACTCCTATATCGATAACTTCTTTCATACGCAACCACCGTCATCAAAATAAGAGTCTACCTTCCAAGTTTCTTCTTCTTTTTTTAACTCTAAGGAGCCACATTGTTTTATTTCTGAAGTTTTCCCTTTAATATCTTTGTTTTGTAATATTACTTCATATTGCCACTTTTTATTAGTAATACCACCTTGATTGTTATATTCGCTATCGTCTTCCTGTGGATCAATATACAAACTACCTGATATATATTTTGTAAAAATACTGTCTAATGTTTGCCTTCTTATATTCTCTCTTTCATCGTCATAAAATGATTTGGTCATATATTTTTGGCTATTACGGATATACTGATAAGGGTCCTTGCTATTATAAGCTAAATAGTTTTTTAGAAAAGCTGCAGCCACTTCTTTTGAACTAAATTCATTATCACTATTTTGTTCTTTTTTGGCCGGACTAACATTTTTATCTTTAGTTTGTGGTTGTGATGAATCATTGTGCTTGACGTTTATAGTAGGGGCTTTGCTCTTGTCTAATTTATGGACTACTTTTTTAGTGCTAAGTTCATTCCGTTGTGAGTAAAAATGAAATACATTATAACCAATGACAATAAAAAAGAATAATAGGATTAAAAGAACTTTTCTTTTTTGTCGTCTATTCATAAAATGACACCTTCAATCATCTAAAAATTTCAGTCGTAACAAGAATTTTATCGTTTATTTTTATTCCAAAGATAGGGGTCTTAATAGGTACGGTAATTTCTGATACTATCCCAGGATGGGTCATTTGATCTCCGTGTCCATCATTGAAAGGGAGGTCCTCCATTTTAACTATGTGGATTTGATCAACTTTTGCCGGACCAGTAATAAATTTATTATTATCTGGTGAAAGTCTTCTTTGTATTATTTCATTAAACTGTTGTTTCGCATTAACATCATCCGTAATTTCCATATCTACGTTAAATGCGGTATTTTGTATATCTATTAATCTATATAAATCATGATTTGTATCATCTACTGCTTCAGAATACTTCTTATCTAGGTAATAAATTGCTCCTTTGTCTAACAAGATCGCTGCAAATAGAACAATAAAAGGAAATATCCCCATAAACCAAAACATTAAGGTTAGGGATACTCCACCACGTTCATTTTTAATAATGGATATCATTTATCGCACCACCTCTAAGGAAATTGGATATACAGGTGCAATAATTGGTGTATTTATGCTATTTGGATTACCTAATAATGTGGTAGGGTAGGGGAGACTGTATTCATATCTTAATGTTGCCTCCATCTGTTCACCGAAGTTAACTTCTCCTTTTTGAGTCCCTGTGATTCTTACTTTATTTAGGTCAAAGCCTTTTCTTCTTAATTCATCTTGTACAAAGGTTTCTAACTCTGGTGTTAATCCACCATTCATTTGCATTGCATCTTTTACCGTATTGTCAGCAACATAGTTTAATTCAGTTGAATAATGTATATACTTTACACCTGCTAATACAAAGCAAAAAAATACAACGATAACCCCGAAACAGTACAAAAAAGTTACTACACTATCAATTTGTCCCGTTTCATTTTTCAAACAATTTTTCATCAAATGATATTTGGTGACTTTCGCTTTCATTATTAGCTCCCCCCTTACTTGTCCAATTGAAAAGTTTAACAGTCTTCCAAACTATGATTTTTATTTTATATTTCCCTGTATCTATCCTTTTAGGATAAGCCCTATACCTTACGGTAAGTACATCACCTATTTTTGCATTCTGCAATTTCTCAACCTGGTCTTTTAACCAAGCTTCTAAAGGAAAATAATGGAGTTCATATTTCTCATTTACTTTATTCCAAGCACCGCCAGCTTGTAATTCAAAATTAGCCACTTGTTGATTTCCTATATTTTTAATTTCACAACTTGCTAATCTTCCTGTTATTTCATTTTCATGTTCCATATTTATCACCTTAAGAAAAAAAGAAGGGGATCCCTTCTTTTTATAATGTAGTTATATTTGTAAAAGTATCAGTTAGGGAAGTAATAAAGTTGGTTATGATTGTCCTTGCTTGTGGATTAAGAGCTAGAGCTAAACCACCTAATATTATTAATCCAAGAAGAATCATACCAATAGACTCCAAAACTGTTGCAGCACCTTTTTCATTTTTCATAGTTAATTTTGATAACCTAGCTACTTCTTTAATAAATTGAACCTTTTCTTTTAAATAGTTTTTCATCTTTAATTACCTCCAAATATAGTTAATTGTCCTAGCATTTGTATTAAAATAGGTATAGAAAAAAGCATCATAAAGTTAATTAATAACCCTAATGAAAAACACGCCAAAAGCACGTTTTTTTCTGCTGTTTGCTTTTTTATCATTTCTGTCGTAATAGTTCTTGTATTATTGTGCAAAAGCGTAAACATTTTTTGATATTTACCTGAATCATATCCACTAGATAAAGCCATGGAAATTTGGTCATATATACTATGGTTTATTCTAGTCTTCAGCAATTGAAGGCCCTTTATTAAGTTCCCTTTATCTTTTTCAAGCTCTTTATTTACATCCACTAAAATGATCTTTAAGTCTCCAGTAGTTTCTTCTGCAGCCTTTTCTAGGGCATGAAAAGGATTACCACTACCATTGACCATTTCTTTCTCTAAAACATCAATTAATTCAGGAGTTTCATATAAAATCCTTTGAATGTATTCTTTACGCTTCATGAAAGTCAAAATAATTAGCATAAAAGGGGACATTATGGTCAAAATTATTGAAATCACAATCATTATAGGATTATTTTGTGCGATTTTTATAAAAATCACCGTAATTAAACACATGCTAATAAGTATTAAAAGCATATAGTTTATTACTTGTTCTACTGTCCAGGATTCTTTATGTCTGCCCGTTTGGTACAAAAGATTTTCAAACTTTTTATACATTGACTCGGGGAACATTTTCTTAATAAAGTTGTACCATTTATCTTTTATACTAAATGCTCGATTTTCGTTGATAGCCGTATTCTTCCGGATCCGTTTAATCCCTGGGAGCCCTTGAACATATATTTGCTTTCCAACAATAGTCGATATTATCAATACTGTTAAACAAATTAATAATAAAACTAAGTACTTTAGCACCTCCATTTCACCCCTCAGATAGTAAAATTAAACTTCTTGAAACCATCGAAAGCATACCAGTTGTTAAGATCATTAGATTGACTGCAAATTGGCCAAGAATATTATGTTGAAATACCCCTAAGTAGGCAGGCTTGACCAAGAAAAAGATTGCAGCTACTACAAAAAAGAAGATAATCCCTGTACGAATCGTCATTACGTTAGAATAAGTATTAATCCTTCTTTCGGTCGCCAAATCCTTTCTATTTTCAGCTCTTTCAATTAACCTTTCTAACCTTTCATTAAACCCAAATCCTTCATATATTTCAGTTGCAAATGCCGACAAAAAATCCTGAATTATTGGATTCTTAAACTTAAACATCATTTTTTCGATTTCCATAATTGGATCGGCATTATTAACTAAACGAGTATGAAAGTCCTCAAATTCTTTTTTAAATATCGTAGGTGCATATCTATTGGCATATTCTAAAGAAAATAGAGGTTCACTTTTATGTTGGTATACATTGTAAAAAGCATGTAAATATTCTGGAAGCTTTTCGTCAATAATTTGGCTTCTCTTAATGCTCCTTGATTGTACATACTGTTTTGACTGAAAGATCAATAGCATTGATAATAATAAGCCAGCAAATAAATTATTCATTAAATTCGCAAACCCCAAGCCAATTAATAAAGAAATCCATATGGTGCCTATAAGATAGGCTCCCATAGGAATCGATATTCCACTCGTCTGATAATAGACATAAAATAGGGGTTTTGAACTTTCATAATCCTTTTTCCTTTGTTCCCCTGTATTTACTTTGAACCAGGTAAACAAGAGATAAAATATCCATACAGTTGCAACCATGATTAAGATAGCTTGCTTTATTCTCTCGAAATCCACTAACTAACCACCACCCTATCCAAAAATTCACTTGGGATTGGAGTTCCCGATAGGGAGGCTTTCGCTTGTAATTTATTACAGAGTTGAGCACCAGGAATCTTTCTCCATGAACCTTTTAATTCATATTGAGTTTCTTCACTTACATCAAACGTAAAAATTGGCTCATATTTCGGCATTCCATTGATTATCTCACCCGTAAATTGAACAATTTCCCTGACTCTCAATCTATCCATAATAATCATGATGTCATTGTACTTAGCTGATTCTGATATTATTTTCTCTTCAGAATATTGATTACTTGCAGCCATTTGAACCATATAATTGTAAGCATTAATAGCACCATCAGGGTCGTTAGCGTGATAGGTATATAAACTTTGGATACCTTGCTGTAACACGTGAAGCATAGTATGGGCTGATTCATCAAGAAACTCGCCTAAAACTAATACATGTGGAGTTATCTGTTTAACAAGATTCAGTAATTCACTTTCAGTTATCTTATTAGCTTTTTCCCCTACTAGTTCCCTTGTAAATAGCCTTGTTAAATATGGATGCACTTTTTGTATTTCATTAGATGATTGAATTAACGCTACATGTAGTAGAGGATTAATCCAACTAATTAATAGTTGTAATATAGATGTTTTTCCTGATCCGTAAGTACCAGTAACACCTATATTAAATTTTGCCCTTACACAAAACCTTAAAAAGTTCTCTACAGATTCAGACATTGCATATCGGACCTGTTCAGGTTTTAACGGTTCCTTCGCTAATCTCCTGATAAATAATTTAGGTGAATCAGGGCTTATATCAAAGCCCGTAGCTCGGATCCTTAAGTTAAAATCCTCGTCCTCTACCCTTGCGATAGGGGAACTTAAATTATATCTGCCGCCTAATCTACTAATTACCCTACGAGTAAAATTTTCTAGGTTTGAAGGGCTTCCAAAATCGATGTGAACAGGGCGCCATTTTAAATTTTGTTGTATAAATGTTTTACGGTAATCATGGACCGTTATATTATTAATTTCTTTATTTGCTATTAACTGATGGATTAAGCCATAACCAGTTATGGCCTCAATTATATGTTCAGAAAGTTGCTCAATTGGAACACCAGGAATATATAATTTTTTATCTTCAAGAATGGTCTTTACCTTTGGCACTAGAACTTTCATTCTTTTTCTTTCTATTTTTTCGTTATAGCGATCTACTAAAATTTCATTAGTTATATCTACTATATTGCTAAAAGACTGATATTTATTGATTCGTCTTGTTTGAGTCTGTTTTTCCTGGTATTCAATTAAATTAGCCGATCGATTTAAGGTGCTTCGCACTTTGTTTCACACCTTTCTTAAACCGCAATGTAAGTGGTTTAACTTGATCAATCTTTTTATCCTTTCTCGGTGCATATCTAAAAAGTAATTGGTCCATAGCTTTTTTTACTTTCTTTGCTTTAAGGTCATAAACAGCTGGCTTTTCATTTTCAGCACTTCTTAATATCTCTTTTGAATAGGGAAGGGTAGCAATACATTCTAAATTAGTATTTTTCATAATGATATCTTCATCAATATGACCACCTTCACCAGCTTTATTATGGATAATGTCACACTTCGAAATTGGAATATTGTATCGGTCCTTTAAGTTTTTAATTCCTCTTTGCAAATGGTATAGATCCGAAACATGCGTTGAGCAAGGAAACAAAATATTGTCCACCTTCTGCAGGACTGGTAGCCACGCAATTGAATAACCATTACTTTCAGTATCTATAATGACAAAATCATATTCGTCCTTTAAAACATCAATTAATGCTTCGAAGAAACTAGAATCCATATACTCAGAGTCTTCAGGATATTCCGGACCCACCAATACATCAAAACCTTCATGGTAGGTATACAATACATCACGAAGAGCATTTATACTCAATTCATCCACTAAGAATAACTCATGAGCTGCAAGTAATCCTTTTCCACTTTGCCGTTCAATCCCTAATCTTTCGGCAAGATCATCATTTTGTAGATTAAACCCTAATAAAGCAACTTTATAAGAACACTTATTTAGCCATGCGGAGAAATTGATTGCTATTTCAGTTTTGCCATTTCCTCCATTAAAACCGGCTATTGCTATACTTCTATTTTTTTCTGAAGTAGGAACTTTAATATCCGTTATTCTTTCCCACACTTTTTGCTTATGTTCTTCTTGTTCCTTTTCTTTCTTCTCTTCATCTATTACAGCTTGCATACTATCGCTGTATTCTTTATTCTCGATTTCTGATTCAGACTCATATATTTCGAAATGAGGTATTTCCATTTCACCATTGACCATTTTTATAATTTCTTCGCTATTATCATTCCAATAAATATAAGTACAAAATGGAAACTGTGTGTTTACTAACTCGAAAAACTCTTTAAAAGACTTTTCTCCAGGTAGGTCCCTTTGTACTATTACATATTCAGGCGTTGCTTGGATTAATAAATTCAATAATTCTTCTTGGTCTTGTGCATTTTTGTAAATTAAAAAATTACCATCGAGAATCGAAGAAAGTTCATCAAATTTATCCTTAAAAGCAGGAATAGCGAAATAGATTTTTTCAGACATTAGTTCACTCCTCCTTGACTACGCAAAAACAAAGAAAGTGCTCCGTTTTCTTGACCCCAAGCTAACTTCAGAGCATCTTCGGAAGTTACTTTTAGAGTAATCGCATAAGGCGTTGGGTTTCTTTTATCATCTTTAATATTTTGACCTTGTTGAGTTCTTACACTTATAACGGTTCCTTGAGCAATAACTTGACCTTGTTGATTACCTATTTTCCCACTAACTTGTCTAGGGGTGAATATAATGTCTACAACATCTCCTTCCGATACATCACCACCATTTACATATTCCGTTTTGGTTTTAATAGAGTATTCTCCTTCATTAATCTGATAATTAACAACTGGCCTACTATTAAAATCACTCATATCAAGAAAACGCCCTTTTGATACCTTTTTTTGTAAATTCTTTCCTTCGACTTTTTTAAAATCGTCTATCATCCATCCTTCCTTTTTAGTAACTGCTTGTTTTTTGACCACATTTTCGTCCAACTTTTCTCCTGGTTCTAAAGTTTGTTTCGCTACATATACCTCAAACTTTTTACCATTGTGAACACCTGGAAGAAGTAGGTAAATAGTCATGAGACACAATAAACCAAAACATGCGATTATTAAATACTTTTTCAAGTATTCCCCTCCTTTCTTTATATCTATTATGGTATCAAAATACTGTTGTCATTGCAATATTTTTTTGTTAAAATAGTATCATCAAGTAAAATACTGTAAAATATAGAAGGAGCGTGAGATTTTTTGATTCATAAAGGAGATTTATATTTATATGGATTATGTTCGAGTTGCCGACCTGGCGAGGATACTAAAAGTGGATTATGAATTCATTAGAAAGTATTTAAAAGAAGCTGAGGAATCAAAAAAATTCATGTCTGTCTTTGGAAAATATGATGTTGAAAACTTTATTGAACTTCATACTTTTCCTCGAACAAATAAAGATACACCGAAAGAAAATATTAAGGTGGATCTATTAATGAAAGAAGGGGTGGTATCATTACCAGAGGCTCATGAGATAATTCTAAAGTCTGGTATACAAATGCACTATACAACTGTTTGGAGAAAAATTATGAGTAAAAATGTGACCCACATTAAGGTCGGTGCTGCTATTCGTGTACCTAAATATGTAATCGAAAGAGAGATACAAAAGGGAACATTTAATCGAAAAAAATTATAAAAATAAACAGGTCAAAGACGGAAAAACAGGTCAAAGACGTATTCCTGAATTTGAAGCTATCTATTAAATATTTTCAAAAAAATTACTATTTTACAGATCATTTTATTTGATAATCAGGGAGGAATAAAAAAATGAAAAAGATCATTCCAGTTGTGTTAAGTGTTTCTTTATTAGGAGCAATAACTCCAGTCATAGATCAAAATCATAAGGTTGAAGCTGCAACAACAGTAAATAGTTCTCGTTTTAATGATACTAACCTTTATTTATATTCATCTGCGGATAAATACCGAGTAAAAAACGGAGTTTTACAAGTAATTTACAATAAAAAGTTTATTACACCATCCCAAAAATTAATAAAGAACTCTACTCTACTTAATATTGCAAGTTCTTTATTAGATAAAAAACAATATTTGTATATTGATTACAGGAATGGTACTAAAACGAAGCCGCAGACACTTACATTCAATTCAGCAACTTCAAGTACGGCTGCTCAATACGGAGTTAAGCCTATCAGTTATCAATTTTATTTAGATAAAACAAAAAAAACTGAACTTGCTAAGAATGTAAAGGTTAGTCTAACCTTAGATTATTTTTGGTATGACGTAAAAACAGATACCTATTATTCTAAAACATATGAAAATCAATTAAAAAATAGTTTACTTGCTTTATATGGTTCCACAACTGGAAAACAAATATTTAACTATTTGATAGATATCCATAAAAAATACCGTAAAAATATCCCTGATGACGATAAGAGCATAAAATTAAAAAGGAAAATCAAAAATGTACAAATTAATATCCTGGTGGATTCCTTAAATATGTATGTTGATTTTTCTTAATATTAGGGGTTGGATGAAATTTGAAAACAAAGAAAATATTCATTGTGTTCATGGTCGTATTATTAATGTCTTCTTTGATCATGCCAAAGTCAGCTTTTGCTTACCCTGATAATCAAGATGATTTTTATGAGTATATAAAAATGCTAGGTTATCCCGTTACTTTGCCAGATGGAAAAAAAGCCAATTGGACTACCTATAAAAATTACAACGTTATTGTTTGGGGATCTCAACATGGCCGACACAAAAACGGTAGTTTATGTAAAAACGATAGTGAGTACGAATATTTAGGATACGATAGAAAAGTAAAGGATGTTACAAATGCTTGTTTTCCTAATGATGATTCTAGTGGAACTCACCCGAAAAACTGGAACTATATAAGTGTTGATGGTGCTGAAAAAAGTTGGTCGGGTTTGGATGCAAGTGTTGAAAAACATATAAAAAGCAGTCCTTGGACCGGAAATGGGGCTACAGCAAGCAAGCCACTCTTTTACAAAGATATCGGAAGCGAAAGTAAAGTAAAAGTAGAGGTTTCTCCTACATGGCGTGGGAGTGGAGCAGTTTATACTAAAAATAGGGGAAGCAACGGAAAAATATACTACGCTACCTTCGTTGTACCTCCTTTAGCCGGAGCGAATGATGCTATAGTTGATGGTTCATTTGATACGAATAAGGATACTTATACAATAGAAAGTACAGATGATAAAGTTACTGTTAATTATACTGTTACTGCAAACGCTAAAATCTCAGGTTACATGCAATATTCACATATTACAGAGTTAAAAGCAGCTTATAAAAATAACAGCTCCAAAACTTCAGGGCAGTCTACAACAAAACTAAAAGATAGTTTCGATCTAACACGAGATAACTATGATGCTGGAACTTACAATCTTACTCTTGAGGGAACCGTATCATTAAAAACTAAATTTAATGACAATGAATCTAAAAAAGTTTTTAAGAAAATTACATTAGTTGTAAAAAAAGCAACACAGCCCACAATGAGCGCAAAAGGTACTACTGATCCAGGAACAAAAAAGTTTGATAAAGGACAAACTGTTACAGATGTTCCAGTTAAAGTTACTGCAACCGGAACTTTAAAAGGATTAGAAGATACAAGTAAAATCACAAAATACCAATTACTTGCTAGAAAAGAAGAAGATAAAACCGATGTTGTGAAAGAGTTTACGGGAAGCTCCGCTAAAAAGCTTTCTCAATCTAACGTTTTTAATTTTACAATTCCGAAATCAAAAATTGGAAAAAACGAATACACTCAGACTTTTAAAGTCCAGGCTAAAGCGTACTTAAATGATGGGAATGTAATTTCATCATCTGCTACCGTAAGAACAATTGTTTATCCGCCAGGAGTGGATCCCACACCAACAGAGCCACCAGAACCCGAAAACCCTGAGCCGGCTAATGAACCACCAACTGTCACAATCTATGGTCCTGATACTGTTAGGGCAGGGGATAATGTTTGTTTAAATTCTACTTCTCAAGATCCCGATGGAACTATTGAATCTCAGTCCTGGAACACCCCAGGAGCAACGGGGTCTATTTCTGGTAGTTCTGGATGTATTATTTATCCGGTAGAAGGTGACTACTCAGTTACCACTACAGTTACAGATGATAAAGGAGCAACAGGAAGTGACATTCATAATATTGAAGTTACACCCCCGTATCCCAATGCAAATTTTATTGTAACTGGAACATTAAAAGAAAATAGAAAAGTAACGTTAACAGATGCTACAGATACACCTTATCTTTATCCAGTTGATTGGAGTAAGTCATATTGGGAAATAAAAGCAAAAGATCCTTCAAATCAACAATATGTTAGATATAAAGGAAATCTTACGGCCAATGCTGATAAAGTAATTGACTCGCTGTTCAAAAAACAGGGCGATTATACCATTACATTATCTGTTACTAATACTGCAGGATATTCCGATACTTATGAACGTACTATACACATCAATGAGGATGAAAAACCAATTGCTGATTTTTCCACGGTTACAACGATCTATAGAGATAATGTAAATAATACTCAAGCATCTATTAAGCTAACCGATAATTCATATTCTCCTGATTATGATTTAATTGGTCAGCGAATTTGGAAATATAAGTTTGATAGTAATAACGATGGAAATTTCGAGGATGAAACTTGGCAAATTATCGATGACACAAACCTAGAGGATGTAACCTTTGGCGTAAATCATGTAGGAAAATATCTAATAGAATTAGATGTTGTGGAACAGTTTGCCCAAGAAACCATACCCGAGTTTGTGAATGATAGTGACTATCAAAAGGGAAATACCGATAAAAAACGATTAGAAGAAAAGATTGTTGAAGTGAAGAACCTTGCTCCAAATGTATCTTTTCAAGTAGGAAAACGAAAAACAGTTAATTTAAATATTGGTGTTGGTGGTTCCAAATACAATTCTCAGATAGTTCAAAGTAAAATAAATCAAAGCTTGAAACCCGCACTATCTGATGAAAACATCGACTTAAACCTTAATATAAACAATGTGTCTGTTAATGACCAACAAATATTACAAACTGGAGAAGTCCATAAGCTGAATACTTTTCCAACTATGCGTTACAATTATGCTAACGGATATTATTTTGGAGGACGACAATTTTCCTTAGATTCAAACCATTTAATTAGTTATTTAGGTGATTATAATGGAATGCTAACTTTAACCGATTTAACGAACGGGAAAGAAACGTCCTCAAAGCCTGCATATAAAGATTCTAGTGGTTACTATCATTTAGTTTTAACAAATATACTACAATTAAAAAATAAAAACTTATTCTCAGTAGGGGGATGGATGGCTAACAGTGACGGCGCCCACCAGGAACTTCAATATACTGAATCTGCTGTAAGAATTTATGACATTAAATCAGATACTTGGTCCACCGAACCAATTTCAATAGGTTCAAGAGGTTCATCAGCTTTAACTCAATTGAACGACGGAAGAGTGTTCATTGGTTTCGGTACAGATAATAAAGGCAATTGGAATAAGGATGCTTTGCTTTATGATACAGCTACGAAAAAGATTACTTCAACATCAACTGCTCACTATGGTGGTTTTAGATCCGCAACAACTTTAAAAAATGGAAAGGTTCTATTATGGGGCGGAGGAATATATCCGGATAAAGGTTATCCTGATTTAGGGAATAATTATTTAATCTATGACCCATCAAATGATACATGGACAAAAGTTCCAATTCCACAAAAATATGTAGATGATACTAATTTTTATATTGGGACCTTTTATTTAGCTACTTTAGAAGATGGAACTGTTTTTCTAACTAGCAAAAACGGGAGTAGAACTTGGCTATTAGATCCAAATAAAAATACAATTGTTGAAGGTCCGAATCTCCCCATTACAGGAGGAAATTTTTCATTAACAGAAGATAATAGAATTATAGTAACAAGAGGGGCAAATTCTATAGGAGAAGCCTCTCATGATGTATATGAAATTGTATTTCCAAAAAAGTATTCTTATGATTTACCAAAGCCGGATAAAGATGATTATAACTTTAATGCCTTAATTGAGGATAAGGCTTTATCTAATGAAGGTATTCAACTGATTAATAATAGACTCCAGGATACTAAAGAAAACTTTATTGGTATGGGGAACGACATAAATAAATCACAATTAGAATCAATAATTAATAGTAATCAAAAAAAAGGTCAGTACATCGATAACACGAATATTGACAACGCTATTCAACAAATGTCTGATTATATAATAAAAAGGATTAATGCGACAGATATTAATTTACAAATTAGTATTGGAAAAACTGATAAAGTCACAGGAATTAATGAACTTGAATCCAAAATTAATTCGATCATTAAACCTACTCTCGCTGAAAAAAACATTAATCTAAACTTATCTATAAAAAAAGTCCAAACAGAAGGTAATAATGGAACTGCACCACCAACTTGGAGAGATCTTCAGCCCCCAAGTGGATACGTATACACACAGTCTTACTTAGCTCCATCCGGGTATTATGGATCCCTGCCGTTTTTGGATTACTCTAAATATGATTATTATGTAATAGCAAAGAAAACATCCGATAATGTAAGATGGTATGTACATTATATAGATACTAATGGCAAATATAACAGTAAAACGATAGAGGATGCAGGACCATTACCAACTAATTCATATGAAGCAATGGGTGGAGGATTACCGGCAGACTTTAATATTTATAGAAAAGAAAATGATTCGCAGCCATTTAAAATTAACTACAGTGAGGATTTAACATTTGTTTCATATTTAGATGACAATGTTATTAACAGTAGTGTGAATAATACAATTTCTAATGAGCTCACCAAAAATGATGTAGACTTTATTGGTTTAGGTACAACAAATAATCAAGAAACCTTTAGTCAATTAATTCACTCGAACAAAGATAAAGGAACATTTTTTGATACTAGTGAATTTGATATTGCATTAACCAATATGGCTAATTATATTGTTGAACGTGTATTAGATGAAGCAGGTAAAAATGAAGTATATGTAACACTTGGTGATAAGATTTCTTACTATACTTATTACCACGACAGTGAGAACGATCCAAAATACACCATTAATGAAAACACAGGTGAACGATGGAGATATGTACACGATCCTAATGCATTTGAGAATCCAATTGGCAAATATAATAAAAATAATGAAAATCAAGATAAACCAGTAGAACAATTTTATCAGACAGGTTCTTATCAAGTTATACATGCTGAAAGAGATAATCCGGTAAACGATGATGACCGTTTTGATAATTATAGGATGTGGTCAAAGGAAATTGATAATTGGACAATATTTGTTCATCGGAAACCTATTGCTAACTTTTTATTTAATTTCAACTCTTTAGATGGAACCTATTCTATAAAAAATAAAGCATATGATTTAGATAAACAATCAGTAGATATCGGATATGGTGGTGGAATTAGATACCTTGAATATAAATGGAGAGAAAAAGATGGTGATGGCATATGGCAAGATGGATTACCACCTTCTCCTTTAAAACGTAAGATTTATGAAGTTAAACAAACAGTGTATGACTTTCAAGGGGCTTCTAATGAAGTAATAAAAACACTGGATGCAACAAATATTAATCAGCCACCAGTTGCAGACTTTATTCCTCATCCCGATACTGTAGAAGTTGATGAAAACATATCTTTTGAAAATACTTCTTATGATGTAAATGGAGACAACCTAACTGCAGAATGGTCGATTAGAAAGAAAGGTTCTTCAGATCCTTTTAGTAAGTTTTCTAGTGCATATGATGCTACTAAGAAAATGACAACAGAAGGTGAATACGAAGTAAAATTAAAAGTAACGGATCCATTTGGAGCTTCAGATGAAGTGACAAAAACAGTTACTGTTAACATTGGAAACTTTACATCAAGTAATATTAGCCATACAAATAAATGGACCAATTACTATAATGAACGAAATAGGGATTTAGGAACATTCTTAGCCGGAGAACCCTTTGTAGTTACAGCTAATACAAGCAAAAGTGCTATAAAAGTTACAGCAACATTTGATTTTCCAAAAGCTCTAAAAGAAGTTCCTGAATACTTCCTAGATGATCCTACTAATGTATTTCCGGATTTTAAAGGTGTATTTGAACTAAAAAGTAATGATAATGTTAATTGGGAAATTACAGCCTGGAAAAAGCCTTGGATAATGATTCCTGACGGCACTTACCAAGTTATTGTAGAAACAACGTTTAAAAACGGAGCAACACAAAAAGATATATATAACATCCAAATATTAGATCATATTCTTTATAACAAAAAAGTTGGATATAGCAATAAGGGGTAAGATTTGCTAAAATAATTGAGTGTGACCTAGGATAAACTAGGTTACACTTTTTTTAGATATTTTCCTATTTTGAATTTGCGGGGTTACATTGATGAAAATTAAGGAATTTTATTTTGTAAATGAACTAACTACCATAACAGGGTTAAATAAAGATACTATTCATCATTTAGATATCCCTTTTAAAATATCGAAAGACCATCCTAAAACTAATCGTCCTGTAAAAGTTTTTTATTATAAGGACTTTGAAAACCTATTAAATAACAGCAAAGTATTTGATTTTAATATTCCTGAATACAATAAGTACCAGGATAAAAAAAGGCCAGTTAGTAGACAATTTCTAGATTCAAATGAAGCTTCAGAATTTCTTGCTTTAAATGGATTAAAATTAAGGCCCCGTACTATCCATTCTCGAATAAAGCAAAAAGAACTTCCAGCCTATCAAATTGGCCGGAAGTACATGATACCGATTATTTTTTTAATTAAATTACTAGGACTATCTATTGACGATGATTTAGAGAAAAAAATTTCTATAGTAACTAATGAGCCGTATAAATTCCAATTATAAATAAATGAACCATGGTACCAATTGTAAAATGTGGTGCCATTCTTATTTCATTAGATATTTTTTTACAAAATACTTTACTAATAAGTGACCAAATTAATCCTGAAATCATTGCATAAGCGAAGACCAATATAGCTCCTACAAAGCCTAATACTATGCCTATTAAGGCCATTAATTTAATATCTCCACCACCAACGCTATTTCTTTTTGAGATTGCAATGACAAATAAACTAAGTGCTGGCAGCAATCCTAAAAGTAAATAATAGATTAGGCCCAATGGATGATCAATCAGCCTGATTAATGCTGTAATTATTAGAGACGGGTACATTATTTTATTTAGAATTAAACCATTCTTAATATCTGTATAACTAGAAATGGCTAGCACAACTATTAAGAGTAAAATGAGAACATAGTTCATATTTCAGATTCCCTCTTTGACCTATTTTAAATTACTTTGTTTTATTTTTTTCTTCATAATATTTTTCTATAGAAATCCAAAACGGCTGCACTTTGTCACCTTTTTTAATTCCTTGTTTTATGATCTTTTCTTGAGAACTTTTTATATTATGCAAAACAACTAGATTCCAAGGACCGTTTAAAATCCAAGCCTGCGGCATTTTAAATAGTTTTTTTTGATCATCTAATCTTTGGTAACTTTCAATCGTACCTTCTTTTACATTAAATACATTCATAAAAAGAAACGCAGAGCTACAAAAGAAAAATAAAGTTTGCAGGAGTAAGATTACTAAAATGACTCTTTTAGTTTTTCTATAGTTATTTCCTCTATAAATCATCGTTTTGACCTCCTAGCCTATATAATTTTGAATGAAATCCATTAGAAAATTATAACCGGTCCATTTTATTTCAATTATTATTAAAAATATCGCTATCACCATTAAAAAAATCCATATAAAGATTCGTTTATTCATTTTAATAAGTGAATAAAGAGCACCTAGAAAGCAAATTAACGCAATTACTACTAAGATAACGAAAATAAAGTTGAATATATCGTATTCTGTGAAGTCGAGCACCTATTTTCCCTCCATTGCAAATGCATTTTTATATCTCCGATTGATATGTCTTTTAGTAAGAAATGAGCTTGATATTGGTTCCCAGGGAGAGCCATTTTCAAACATTCTTCATATCTTTGTCTTCCGTTCTCTTTTAATAAAAGGTCTGCAGGATCCTCTTCTAATGGCAGCAATACCACTTCATGCTCGATATTATGGTCAGATAACAGCTTACTTGCATGAAATGCTCCTAATTGGCCTTGTCCATTCCTATCAGGATCGAAAATTAACCTCACTTTTTTAGGACTCTTTCTTTGAATATATCGGATATGATGTAAACCAAATTTAGTACATCCTCCAATCGCAATTCCTATTGGAAAGCCATTGGACCATGCTACCAACTGATTAATAGGAGCTTCATAAATATCTAAATATTCCTGGTGTTCTTTAACATAATCATGGCCATAAATTATTTTCTCCCCGTGCATATATAAATGTTTTCTATATGCTTGATTAGAGGTATCTCTAGTATAGAAATCAATTGGCTTTCCATATTTATAGATTGGAAGTACCGCCCTATTAAACATCATATCTAAGCCTTTAGAAGTAATTAATCTATACTTTTTTAGTATTTCATCTGTAAAACCTTTTGTGATAAGATGATCTCTTAATAAAGTTCCTCCAGGTGCGAAGCCCGCATTTACCTTTTGAAGTACATCCATAGATACGCCTCTATTTTGTAAATATGTACTTGTATGCAGCTGCGATTGATAAAACTCTATTACATCTTTATATAGTAAAAATCTCTTTTCATCTTCTTCAGAATATCCAGTTATCGATGAAACATTTAAACTAAAAAGATTTGATAAATATTCAACTGATTCAGTTAAAGAATATCCTAAATATCCTTGTACAAAATTAATTGCTTTCCCTTGAAATTTATCGCCTAAAGCCTCACATCGATAACATTTAAAGTAATTCTTTTGAGCATGTATTCTACTATTATCCCAATCGCCATTACATTTAGGACAAAGAAATGAAATGGATTTACCACTTCCCCTAATAGCAATACCCAGCTTTTTTACTAGCTCGATTATTAAGACTTGCTCATTAATCTCTTCAATAACTTCTCTAGGATAAAAAGGCATCCTATTCACCTCTACTCTTTATATGCTAACTCCTGGTATCAATCAGGAATAAAGGTTACATTAACGTCCATATTTTAAATTAAATTCATATTGGACAAAGGCTTCAGTAAGAATCATCTTTTTGTCGTTTTCGGATAGAGCTTCATATTCTTCCATTGTATCTATGAGCCTTACTTCCATCCATTTCCCATTAACTTCTTCTTCAGTTAAGTAATCAAATGGGACAGGTATTCCTTCCGCAATTAGATTATCTTTTGATATTTGATAAACTGTCTTTGAAACTAAACTCTGAATAGGCACTCCATTTTTCATCGTTTCCTTAGCCTGTTCAAAATTCAAACTTACTCACTCCTTTTTAAGATTCAAGCATTTCTCTGCCACTTTCAAAACGTTTCCCATCTTTAAACCCAAGGAAAAATGCTACATCATCGCCAGCTCTTTTAGGTGTCTGAATATTTTTAGTTGTTAGCGATAATGAATTATAATATTGGACCACTAATGCATCTTGAACGATTGCAAGCTCCAAAGATTCGCATTTTGTTTGATCTTGAAATTTTCTATCTAATCCAGATAAATAACCTTCTATATAATCGTTTTTAAACTGGTGCTTTCTTTTCCATTTCCGTTTAATTTCAGGGCGTAATAGAAAAGTTTTTGAATGGTAATGAATAGATGCTCTTGCAAAGTTATAAATCATCGATGCAATTACAACATCATCCTCCAATCCTACAAATCTAATTTCAGCCTGGTATTGATCTATAGTATTCCTATAGTAACTACACCTAAAATTTTTAGCGATAACTTGCGCCAGTTTTCGATGCCACCATACAAGCCGATTGCGATATATTTTTTCGTTAACAACTACTTTATTGGCTTCTCTTTCATTCATTCCAAGTTCAGATTCTTGAATGCTATGCTTCATCATTAATTTTCTTGCTTTCAGCATTGCTGTGTGGGATTCTTCATCATTAGCATCTTTGGCCAAAGCAAGCAGCTTTTGAATGGTAGATTTAATTGATTCTGTCAAAGGCCCCCCTCCTCCTTATTTTGATTTTAAAACTAATGACTGAAGGACTATTCTTTGTTTTTAAAAGCTGATTCTTTTTCATTCTTACACCTCCTTACGATAATATAATTATAGCAAATAAATATTTAATTTTCAATCGTTTTTAGAATATTTTAAACTGAAAACAACAACAAAAGAAGTGAGATATTTATGATCTCACTCCAATTTACAAATAGTTGCTATACGATTCAAAGGAATCTATAATTGACTGAATTACTTTTTCGCTATTCCCATTCTTTTCTACTTGTCTTATAAAATCTATATACAATAATGAGATAAGTTGTTCTACACTTAGATTTATCTCGTTATTTACATTGTATAGGTCATTTAATAAAATTTCGCCTCGATAAATTTCAGATAATTTCATTCTTATTGTAATGATGGCCACTTTTTCTTTTTTTTCATTTGTTTCCTCTACTTCATTTTGTTCCTGCAGCATAAAAAGATTTTGTGAAACTGCAGTAAGCTTTTTTACTTTCCTATAGGCTTGTACACCTTCCAGATTTAAAAAATTTATTTTAGAAAGCAATACAAGTCCAAGTTCGTTTAAATCCATTCCATCCCCCTGTATCTTCTTCCCTTTTCTTACCTGGTATAAAAATTGAACATATAAAAGATCGATTAATTCATTTATTTGTATTGCCGGAAAGTCTTTTGCAATGACTTTGATATCACTTAATAACACGTTTCCTCTTAAATAATCATAATGAGGAACTTCTATATCTAAATAGCCATATTTAGGTTCCAAAAAGTAATCTAGGAGGCTTTTTTTCCCTTCATTAAGTTTTCTCTTAATAATATTTAGCTTGCTGTAAGATTTCACTGTATAACCCCCTTTTTTCAATATATAGCAGAGCTGAAACCGTTAAATAATACGCTACTTTACTATCTGTTAATCCTTTTCGAATAGTTAATCCATTTTCTCCCCCAATTGTTTGTCTATAAACTTCTTCTAATATCTTGGTTGTCATGTAAAGCTTGGACCCTTTATATGGCATTGTCCAATTGATTATTGATTCATTAGATAAAGCATAGGAAAGAAGTAATGTATTATAAACTGTCTGTGTCATTTGTACGTGAGGATAAATTCGTTTGAATCTAATTAAAGACTGTCTAAACTTCATTTGGATATTTTCATTAACAGGAAATTTTATAGGATGTTTTTTGTCATTTCGTGTCTTACGAGGTTTAGTTTTTTCAGAAATTTTTTTCGGAATTTTCATTTCAAAAATTGGATTTAAATTTTCCATTAGTCCCCTCTCCCCCACTTCGATTAAAAAATATCGTAAATACCTTAGAGATAAAATTCCTCTTTTCCACTTTTCTATAAATATATGAGGTAGTGGGGGAGTGTATAACTATTAATATGTTTAAAAATAAATCTTATTGGCCAAGATGGAAATATAAATAATTTGTCGGGGTGAAGGGGAATGAAAAAGAATAATATATCGAAAAATGCAGCTGTAAATTTCACAAAGTTAGCTAAGAAAGTATCGAAGAACACTGGTTCCAAACTGGTTAAAGTAAAAATAAAATAAGCTCCGGCATAGGAGCTTATTTTATTTGTTTCTAATATTCAACTGGTTCGACAGCTTGAATATTCCATATTAATGTCCGAATTGTAACCGGTTCTTTTTCATTTAAACCTATTCCATATTCGAGAAGAGTCGCTTCTGTATTAGGATTGTTAGTTTCAAAACTTAAAGTATATTCCTTGGTTTGTCCTGCAGAAATGAAAGTACTTTTATCATTGTTAATTATCTTTGAAGTCCCATCGCTAAAATAGACTTTAAACTGGCCAGATTGCAGTTCATCAAAAGTATCATTTTCTTCAACATAAGACATAGAATACTTTTTCCCGTTTCCTGTATTCCCAATATATAAGCTATTTAGCGAAACCCTTAACTTGGTATCTGGTGAATCAACAAAATTTTGATAGAGTGATTTTTCTGGAATGCCAATAATATCATTAAAACGTTTTTTTAAATCTGTTTTCATCTTTGTATCAGGAAGCTTATTTATAGCATCCTTAATCCATTTATATTGTTTTCTCAGCTTATCAAATGAGGAAGGATTATAATACTCCGAATTAAAATCATCAATTATAAGGGATATATCAACTTCATTTTGGTACTTTAATACATAAGCATATGCTGGATCATAATATTTTTTATTAAATGTTGCTCTTAGTGATGGATCCAGCTGATTAAAATATTTTACTTCCTTTGATAAGATGGATTTTAATTCATTCAGATACTTTGATGAATAAGATAAATCACTACTATCAAAATATTGAACAAAGTCATTCTTACCTTGATTGATTCGTCCCCCAGCCAATTTAGCTGCATTAAATTTATTTGCATTTTCAATAATTATACTAACCTTCTTCACTCTATTGGTTAATTTAGTTTTTACAGTTCCTCTTTTTAATCCTTTAACCAGTTTATTAGTTTTTGTAAATGCGCTTTTGGTATTGGCCAAAGTCTTAGAATTAATAGATGAAAAATTCTTCGAAGCAGCTTGTATATTACTATTCAATTTTTTACTCTGAATTTCTAAAGACTTAACAGCAGTTTCTGCGTTCTTTTCAGGACTTGGTTTTTGTGTAACTACTTTATTAGTAGCTGCGAATGACTCATTAGATAAAACGGGTAAAATTGTAAGTGATGCTGTTAAAACAGCTATAATGATATACTTTGTTTTTTTCATTTTTTCCTCCAGTGAATAATTTACTTTTTTAATTGATTTTTCGAATTTGTAAATTAGAATTATAGTTTTACAGGTTTTTTCAATAGAATAGTTTGTTATTATTATAAAGATTATTTATTTTTGAATATAAAGCCCAAAAACATTCTTAGAGCTAATCCCAAAAGCGACAAAGAGAAAAGTGCTAATACATAGGAATTAAAATGTTCCAAACTAATATCATGAAAAAATGGAACCGGAACATTATTGCTTTTAAAAACAAACAAAATGCCAACCAGTAGATAGGATAAAAATAAATATCGAAACGACATAAGCACGGTATTTATAATTCCACTAGAAAAGGATACCAACGGATTACCATAGCTTTTTAAACTTTTCTTCTTTATTAGAACAAAATCTTGAAACGCTTTATGTTGCAGTTCATTTCCATTTTCTTTAATAATTCCTTCCTTTTCTAATATCTCTTTTGCCTTTTTCCATGCAAGTTTTTCATTGATGTATGTTGTTATTTTAAAACCTGCATCCAAAAAAGACATTTTGGTATTTCCAGCATTTTGATAAACGTAATAATGCCCCAACTCATGCGCAAGTGTGATAGCTTGTTCAATATCCGAATCATCAGTAAAAGTGGGAATGATGATTGTATGATGGATTTTTACTTTATGAGTATTTAAAACTGTTATTCTTTGATAAGCCCAAGTCTTTTTTACTGAATACTCAAAAGACCTTTTTATACTAATTCCTTCTTTATAAATAAGTTGAATTACTTTTTCTTTTGATACCTTTCCATATTGTTTATAAGATTCTTTTTCAAAAGGATAATAATTAAAAGGTTTATTCATATATGTAAGTTCACATCCTTCGTTTCTTTCAATTCATGCCTTGATAACGAAAAACTCATTCCTTTCCCTGTTTCGCCAATTATTAATGTGTTTTTATTTTCTTGAGAATAATAGGCTGGCTCTAAAATATTTACTGCTTTGAATTGTTCGTTTTGGCCCATCCCAATAAATACACCTTTATAAATTTCACTAGAAACTTCTACCGTATTTAGAACATCTAAAAAGCGTTGTTTTTCAATTGTTCTCATAAATTTATTCCTCCATTTATTTTAAATTTGGTTGTTACGTTTAATGATTCATTCGTGACCTCCAGTTTGTATTTCAATAACTTCTGCTTCACAATCTTCATCTGTCATAGTATTCAATATTTTTTCGTCATACCCTATTGCTTTTAATAAATCTCTATCTTTTAACATTTAATAATCCTCCTCCTCGTAATTCGGCATTAATATCAGTTGATTAAAGTAAAAATACTTTGCCAGTCAAAATCGCTTAAATAATGGTCTTCGCCGTTATTGTCTTCAATGAATTGACCGTAATTATCCTGACGAATAACATAATTACGTCCTTCTTCTACGAATAATCCTTCAACTTCATGATTTTCTTCCACACAAAGTAAAATTGCTTGATTAACTGTTTTTGACATTTTATTTTCCTCCTAATTAATTCGTATAAAGATTCTTATCTACATTTTTTCCTTAGTACCAATCATAAAACCTATTAACCCAGTCGTAACAAAAGCAACAAATAAAACAACAAATAATGAAATATCCATAATTTCTTTAGTCAATATAACCCCCCCCTAACATTCGGTTTTGTCACTTAATGGTTCTATTGTCGTTTCTACCTCTACCTCTAATATCTTCATAAAAACTTTATAATAAATATCGGAGAATCTTCCCCGTAGGAAGGGGGGCTTCGAAATTTGGATACTATTGAACTTATCAAAGAATTTCCAGATATAGTTGTTATCAACATGTATAGGAGTATTCTTAGATATGCAGCATCTAATGATAATAGTATTAACCAAGAAACTATAACTCTATTAATGTTGCTTTTGTCTGAAGTAAATAGTCGTGAATTGATCTAGCAATAACACACATGTAATAGCACATTAGATTGGTATAAAGGGGAAGGTTCTTCCCTTTAAAATCAGGTATTTAATACTGAGAAGACGTCTAAAATGTAATTTCAACGAACTCCCTTACAATATTTGCATATAATGGATTATGCTTGATTTTGCACTCAAGCACCTTCAATTGGGAAGTGTCTTAGGGCACTTCTCTTTTATTTCATAAATTTCTGCACATACTGGTTCTTACTTTCAGCTGCAGGATTATTATAATTAAAGATTGCCTTCTGAAATAATGATCTATATCCCCTTCCTCTTCCTAAAGTGCCAGTATAAAAATCATGTTCTTCAAGTTTCTCTTTAAATTTTGTTTCCTTGAACTCTCCATTTTCCATTTATATACCTCCCTCTTTCGCTTTCAAGGTTTTACATTTAAATATCTGGGCTAATCAAACTTAAATACGTTTAGGTATAATTATACCGTTTTTATTGCAAAAATGCTAAAAAATTTACAAAATTTAGAGATAAAAATAACCATGAGTTAACAAATCCACCTATATTTTGCGTGATCTTTAAGATTGGTTTTGAAATATTAAGTTCCATGTAAAAAAAGGTATTTTTCCGAATCTATTAACATGTTATCTTAAAAGAAGGAATATTATGGGGGGAAGATGATACTTTATGCCAAATTGTGATTGGGGTAGACCATGTGATTGTAAGGATTGTAGAACAGACCATTTTAGTGTAATATGCCCACATTGTGGATTCAAAAATGCTTTAAAAGTTATTGGTAATGCTGAACTTAAGACGGATAAAAAAGGCAGATCAGGTTATGAATTTACCTATCCATCTGGAACAAAGGATTTAATCTGCTATAGTTGTTCAAAGGGTATTCCAGATGTTCGTTACTATGATGATTATAATGAATACATATGTAAAAATAATATTAAACTTCATCAAAATAAGTTAAATGGACTTGTTTGCAGTTCTTGTGGTGTAACAGATGGGGAACTGAAGGGAATTAAATTTGTAAAACTAATTAAATTCGATAATAAACTTTATTGTCAAGAATGCATTATTGATGAAGGAATAAAAAAATTCCCTGATCCTTCAAATGAAAATGAAAAGTATATCTTTAATGGAGGAAAGTTAAAATGGGAATTACATAAAGTAAGAGTTACCTGTCCTTCTTGCCATAAAAAAAGATGGTTAAATGCTGAAAACAGATGGAAAACAAAATGTAAAAAATGCTACCTAACTTCTTAAGTATTTTAGATATAAAAAGCCTGGTAATCTGGGCTTTATTTTTTTTCGCTATTACGCAAATTACAATATAAAACTGACAAAGAGTTTGTCACTTTAGGTGTTATTTTGCATTAATTTGAGGGGATATATTGCGCTATAAAGGGTAGAGTCAGGAAAAATCTGGTTGTAAAAATCACATTATCCTTATACTACCCCAATTAGATTGATTATTTTAATTTGCTAAAATCTAAAATATAAATAATAGAATACTTCCTTGTTGGATAAGAATATATAACTTGTGCCTTTTTATTAAAGTTGATTTTGCTTTTTGGAAAATAAAAAGTCGTATTAGAAGTATAAGCAGGATAATCTGGCCAATAATCAGAGTTATAACTTAACGATTCATATAAATTAAATAAGCGTTTAAAATCACTGATACTCGCAATATTACATTATTTCTTGAATGATCAAACTTTTTTATAAAGCTACAACAGTACAACTTTCTTTCAAATCTACAATATTACGTTAAATTTATGTGTAATATTATAAAAAAGCGCGTTCAATATAGAAAGCGAATGCTTTTCCACTATTATTAAAAGTGCTATATGTTTTCAATTTTACATCATCTCTTATTGTTACTTCTGCATTTCGCAACAGGAAATCTACACCTGATAATACTTTAAAATTACCTTGTACATATTTTGTAAGATCATAGATATCCTTCAAACCAAAACTTGCTAAGGTAATTCTCTCTTTTAATTCTTTTATATAATCAGAATCATGAACATTCATATTGCCTGAAAAGTAGTCTCTATTAGATTTTTGCCATAACCCATTGTCTTTTAGCTCTACATCATTTTCTAATACATTTAGTGGTATATCTAATAGCAAAACTGCCTGTTCACTTGTAAGTTTATTTCTATACGTTCTAATTGTTACTATTAGGTCTGATATTGTCTGCAAACTAAAATCACCATTTTCAAATGCTTCTTTTATTATAAAAAAATCCCTCACCATTGATAAATCGCTCATTCTTGTTAACCTCCATTACTATTTCATTAACTTGCAACAAGAAAACGCTTTAAGATAATCATATCTAAATGTTAAAATCTCCGCAACTTTCCCTAAAATCTATAAAATTATGATTTTTTTACAGTTAAAATTTACTCCATTTTATTTATCCTTCTAAAGCGAAATAAACCTTAATTAGGAAAATTCTTAAACATTAACTAGTATCATAACTTAAAAGTTTTGACACGCTTTTCCGAGACTGATAGAATCAAGGTATTAGCTTTGTTCATAACTTAGTTCCATAAATCGGATTAAAAATAAGAAAAAAAAGGGTGTTTTTGGTGAAATATGGATACGCTAGGGTGTCCACGATTGGACAAGATTTAGAAGCCCAAATTCAAATGTTAAAAAAAGAAGGTTGTGAAAAAATCTTTTCCGAAAAATACACAGGTACTAAAAAAGATAGACCTGAATTTTCAAAACTTCTTTCAATTGTAAAAAAGGACGACACAATTGTAGTTACAAAGTTGGATCGTTTTGCACGTTCAGCTATGGATGCCATTAAAGTAATTAGAGATTTATTCCAACAAGAAGTAAAAGTACATATCTTGAATATTGGTTTAGTTGAAAATACACCTACAGGAAGATTGATTTTTACTATTATGAGTGCTTTTGCAGAATTTGAAAGAGATATGATTGTTGAACGCACTCAGGAAGGAAAGGCTATAGCAAAACAAAAGGATGATTTTAGAGAAGGTAGACCGAAAAAGTTCGGAAAGAAACAAATAGAAACTGCTCTGAAATTAAAAAAGGATCATTCATATAAACAAGTTGAAGAAATGACAGGTATTTCAAAAAGCACTCTGTATAGGGCTGCTACAAAAAAGAAAATTGATATGTAGGGCTGTCCAATTGGCAGTCTTTTTTGTTGTGTTCAAAATTACAAAAAAATAAAATGATAGATTAAAAGAATGAAATTATGGATACTAATTGCTATAATCTGTTGATATGGGAAATATTAATATGTATTGCTAGAAATTAATTTATATTTGTAATTAAGTATTATAATATGTAGAAATGCTGTGTAAAATATTTAAAAGTGAAAAAAGGTAAGACAAGCTAGAACGTTTTTCCCCTGTTCTATGTATTTACATATCCCTATAATATAATTAAAGATATAGGAAGATACCAAAAACGAGGAACTAACAGTCTATTAAACACTAAAGAACATTCGTTCTGTAACATTAGAAAAAAGGATGCAATATATCTAGTTGTTTTGCATAATCTATAACTAGAATTACATATGTACTAAATGCATATAATAATACAGTAATGATTCATTCTACAGATTCGGCTTCTAAATTAAATTATGGTAGTTACTGATTAGGGCGTTCCAGGTGCCAAAAACCCTGTTTTCATAGATAAATAGAGTCGCATTGGCTCGGAAAGGAAAAGGTGACGCTATTTTGAATGTAAAACAACTGAATAGTAAGTGTAAAAGACCTCCTACAAATTTAATAGTCATGGACACCTTCACTTCGGAGGGGGTGATAACATGTTAAAAAGGTTAATTATGTGGATTGTTCAAACGTTCTTTGGTGGTGCTTTAGTGGAATTTTACTTTTCATTACAAAGCGAGGATTTCAACAGTATGACAGTACCTGAGATTACTCATTTTTTAATGGGGTGTCAATCGCTAAAAGTTGCTGTAATATGTGGAACGTTGTCTCTCTTAATGCTTGTAAGTCCTTGGATAAAGAAAAAATTCCAGACTACGCAATCTGGAATTAAGATGAAATTTTTTAATTTCATAGACGAATTGGTTGAACACCTAAAATCCAATCATTAATTATCAGTGCAGTGATAATTAACAATTACAACACTCCTGTTGCAGCAGGGGTGTTTTTCATATTTATTCTATGCTTTTTGATTCAAAAAAATGATTCAAAAAATGATTCATTTTTATCTTCTAAATGTCTAAATACTTGCCGTAGACAAGTTAAGAATAGCAAACTTCCGAAGTGGAGACAATACAAAACGCTTAAAAAATACAATTTTGGTTACACACTTTTTGGGGAATAATACTTAATATCATTTTAAATCAAAAAAAGGAGATTTATTCACCTTACAAATGAACTTTCAAAATTTATCTTTTATTAGCACTAAGTTAATGCCCCTGCATATGATAAATTCCTTAATCAGCGTTATCTACCAGTTACACCTACGATTTTAGTTCAATCTATTTCCCATGTCATGCTTGAGAATCGTCCTGTGGCGAAATTAACTTTGATTTTCATGATAAATGGTATATAAATGTGATTATTATATTTTAATCTATTCCCTTAAGCTTCTTTATTTGGTCTAATCCATGTTGTATTTTTAAAATATTTCTTTTAAAAGTTTTATCCATCCGAATACGGAGATCCATAAAGGAATTGATAATAAAAATGCATTAATGAACCCTATAGAAAAATTATTTTCCCTTACATTAATGGTGGTATTATCTCTTTTCAAATTATATTCCCTCCTTAAACTTTTTACATACATTTATACCGTTTTGGTTGCAAATATGGGTATAAAAAAGATATCCTCTGCCTATTTGAATATCTTTTTTGATGTTTTAGTTTATACTTGTACCTTAACATTTCAGATATTTTAACAACTATATAATTTAATTAATTTTTTTACTAACTCAAGATTTGGCTTTATTCTATCGTTTTCATAGTCACTTAACTTTTTTACTGTAATATTCAACTTCTCAGCAACTTCTTTTTGAGTAAAATTCTTCGAAAATCTCAGTATTCTTAATTTCGTTCCGATTGATTCTTGCAATTTTGGTTTCCTCTCAATTTAAATCTTACTGGACTAGATAATAAATTTAGCTTCGATTCATTTAAACTAGATCCAATTCTTTTATGATTTTTCCTACAACTTGACGTACCCTTTTATTAAAACCCATTTCTCCATACTCAGTATTCTGAACAATTTGCTCGTTTAAATCCCTTGTTATATCTAAAGTAATGTTATAACTGTAATTTACAGGAGATATGTGTAATCGCTGCTTTTCATTATCAATAACAGCGTATACTTCTTCAAAATCCGTAATAAGAAATTCAAATAACTTTGCTTTCATATAATTTCACTCTCCTTCAAATAATCGTTCATGATAAACATATTGAATTTCCCCTTATGTCTCTTTTCTTGAAAATGCGTGTTGGTTTTCCGGAAAATCTACTACTTCTATATACTCATTTCCTTTTAAAATCTCATTTACTTTAGAGAATGATAATAATTGGTTTTCCTCTTTATTTCTTTTTCTTAATAGTCTTTTAACCTCTTGAGGAGTAATGTTGAAAGACTCGGAAATTGTTTCTGGCGATTCGAATTTATCAAAATATTTATTATTTATATATACTTTAATCATTGATCTTTTTAAAGGAAGATCAAATTTATCAAGTTTATTCTTGAAGTAATTAAGTCCATCTTCACCTTTTAAATTAAGTTCTTGCTGTTCTTTTAGCCATTTTAATTTTAAGTTGAATTTTTCAGTAGCCTTTAAATGATAAAATTTCTCAGCAGTCAGATCTTCCTCAAGGCAATCTAAATTTACATTTTCATCTAAAATAGATTTTACAATATTGTTAATATCCATTGGAATCTCTCCATATTTTTATGAAATGCCTGTTTTATTTTACATTTAATCTTCGGAATGCGACATTAATCTTCGTGATGTTCGTATGCTTCCTGCACCATTTCAAAATTTTCAGTTGGTAGTACATTTTTAGCTACCTGACACCAGTAGCCTAAGTCTTGAACAGCATCCACAAGTTCGTTTATTGCCTGCTCTGTAGAAATAAACACTCCATCTAAAAACCAACTACCTTGTTCATCTCGCTCTAATACCTGGGTATCTTTTTTGTGTAAACATACTTTATACTTCTTCATTTCGCTCTTCTCCTTTATTTCGTTTAATGTGTCTTAACCGAAACACTTTTTCATTTATTTATACATCAATTGTTTTCTTTTTTTCATGAACCAAATATCGTCAATGACAAAATTTAATCTAATCAACCATGAAATATTTTTTCTATACTCTTGCCATATTGTTATAGGATCTATTTCACAAGTTGCAGGATGTTCTGGAATGCGAAATATATTATCTAATTGCATTAATCTAGCAATCTCATATATATTTTTGTTTACAAAATCCCCACAAAACCAATAAGCATCTTTTTCGCACCAATGTAATTTATCCTTTTCATCTATCGAAGGGACAAAATAATCTTTTTGAACGGTGTGCCATCTATCCTTAAGTACATATGATTGAATAAAGTGTCTAATTTCATGTGAAAGTAAATACGTAAATAGAATGTAAAATTCATCGTTTTCATTATAAAATCTATTTTCAACAATGAAAATTTGATTTTCAGGATAATAAAAAACACCGTGGCTTTCTGTTTCATTATTTAAAAAATGTTCTAGTTTTTTCTTAATTGACCTTCTAAGTTTCAGTTTTAGATAATCATCTTCTTTTGATAATACATTTATCACCAAATTTGTTTTGTTCAAGTTATTTTGGAAAAGTTTCAAAATCCCATAAATTTGTTCATCAGATATATATTTGCTAAAGTTATTTAATTTCATGGTTTAAATCACCTATTTACAATAAACCCTTTATTAAACATTAAATTTATTTAAAGCTTTTTTCATTTCATTTAACAGCTTATTTTCTTTATCCTTATTACCCAATATACTATGTGGAAAAAAACTCTCTAAATCTTTTTCATCATAAGCACACCAGGAAAAAGTAATAACAGGAATAGCAAAAATATATTGCGCTGGTTCAACTTCATCATCTTTAGTTACATATAAAATTGCTTCTGTATCTTTGTTAAATACACTTTCACTTATATCAATCGCAATTGTTTCCATTTAGAATCTCCTCTCAAACAACAGATGAAAATAGTTATTTTAGATACTCATTCACTTGACCTTTAATAACTTCAGGATCTTCTATTTTTTTGTATTCTAAAATTACTTTTTTCAATTCATGCTGCAGCTTACTCTTTTCAGATGCATTGGATCCAAAAGAATTAATAAACTGCTTTATAACATCACGAAAAATCTTTGTCCGGCCATTTTTAAGACCGTATTCCTCAACTAATTGGTCCATTTTATTAAACACTTCAATATCCGTCATTAAGAAAAAATCTTCGGTTTCTTGTCCTCTTATGGATGGAAATTCATTTGATGGTACATAATTATTCATAATAAAATTGGCTACTTCATACGTCCTAACTTTTTCGCCAATTAATTTGTTTAATGTTTGCTTGGTACCTTTAGGAACTTTAAAGGCTTGAGCCTTTTGTTCACTTGGAGAAATAGGATTCTTTGTATACTTAGAAATCAATTGCGATATTATATCTCTTATTATCGATGACTTAGTAATTACAACCCCTTTATTTAGGGCCTCACCAACTAAAAGATCAATTTTTTGAATCGATTCTTCGCTTAACCAAATAGGTTCAACTTCGACATTTGTAACATTCTCCTGTAAACATTCTAAGATATCAGGTAACCTATATTCGTTTAATAAGTAATGTTGTAGAAGATAGCTGCTTCTATATTGAGGGACTAACGCTCTATACTGTTCTAAACTTCCAGGAATAAAACTAAAAGATACTCTTTTCATTCAAAACACCTTTTTCATATTAGATAATAGAATTATAGCGAATAAATATAATACCTTTTTAAAAAAATTCCCGAATACTTAGACGGCATTCAGGATGTAAATAAATATATAAACAATCAATCCAAAAAAAGAAATTCGTTCAATTTGGATGACTTGATTATATCATACCTCCTATTATCTAACAATACGCCCTTTAATATCTTCTTTTAAAAGTAGGAGAAAGCTAAACCTTCTCCTATAATCAATGTAAACCAATCTCTTGTTTTTCATCATTTGGGATTACCCATATGTCTTCAGAAGCCATTAACCAATCTCCTTTTTCATTTGCCAACAATGTTCTTAACATGGTTTCCCCGATTGCCTGGGCTGCTGCAGGAGGTACCATATTCCCGATTCTCTCTCTCCATCTCGCATCACTATTACCAGATAAATTCAACGGTTCTCCATTTGGCAAATAAATCGATAATCCTTGTAATACAGCCATTTCTAAAGTAGTCAATGGTCTATGCCATGTCCCATCTTCAGAGACAATAATAAAAACGTCTCTTTCTAAATCGTTAGGGATTCTAGGATCCGCAATCGCTGTAGATCCTGCGTGAATATCACTAGCTCCAATAATCGTTTTACTCGGTTGGTCCCAAGCTTGAACGCCCATAGTACCGGAACGAGGTTTACAACTTAACCGTGGGTCTGAAATACTTTGCGCCCCAGCCTGTATATCTTGTATACCTGTAATGGTGTTTGCGGCTCTGTCCCATTTTAATATTTGCCACTTATTTAAGTATCTTCCTTTTTGATAATTTAACCGTGGATCCGATATACAAGGGGCACCATTATTAGGTCCCAAGGCACCTGTTACGGTTTTACATGGAGCCTCCCATTTTTGGATTCTGTAAATAGCTTGGTGAGTTCCATCCTTAAATTTGGTTCTTGGATCAGAAATACAAGTGATACTATTACTTCTAGAAACTCCTGGTGCTCCTGTAATCGTTCCACACGATTTATTCCAATCACCGATATGAGAAGTTCCAGATTGAGGAAGACTAGTAATTCGATATTTTTCCCACTCTATTTTTTCTAAGTCCCTCCAATCACCACCGGCCTTAATTAAGGCTAATCTAACCCATGTTTTAAATTGCAAATTTGACAGCTGATGAATCTTTCCAAACGCTTTATCACCTGGTAATGGTAATGGCCCAATTACTTCACCAATGGATTTCATTTTATATCTTGGAGGTTGGTATACAAAAGAACTTAATTTCTGCTGATTACGGGCAATAAGTAAAAATCGTTTTCTATGTTGAGCAAGTCCACCAATTTCACCACAATCATGATAATTGTCTTTTTCCTCATTAATTGCATATCCATAAAACCTTAATTGCTGTTTAATTTCTTCCAGTAAATACTTTCCCCTAGTTGTAATTCTAGGTACATTTTCTAATAAGATTAATGAAGGTAAATTATCTTTAAATGCTTCAAGTACTAATTTAATACTTCTGACAGTCAAACGATTAAGAGCTTGATATTTGCTACTTTTTGCTGACTTTTCCGGAAGCAGACCTGAAAAACCCTTACAAGGTGGGCTAGTAAAAACCACATCCGGAATTTCTTTTACTATTTTCCTTAATTTTAGAGGGGTAATTTCCTCAAAATCTTCAGGTGGTTCTTGGCCATGAAATAACGAGTATTGTTCTCTATCAAAAAGGTCAATTCTTTCAGCTCTTGATCCTGTTAATCTTCTAAAATCCTCGCAAGCTTCTTCATCAACATCTATGCCGCAAATTGTTTCAAATTTTCCTTTTATACCTCTGTATTCTTCAAAAGCATTTTGGAATCCTATTGCCCCTCCACCTATACCACAAAATAAATGTAAAACTTTATAAGAAATTTCCATATGTATGACCTCACAATCAATAATTTTATAGCAAATAAATACTACTTTTTGTTACCTAGAACCAAGTTCTTAGAACTTAAAATGGATCCTGTTTTTACGGGGATTATTAAACTATCACCTGCTTGAATGTAAGCAGCATCTACATTATTCTTTTTTTCCACCCACTGAATAAATTCTTGTTTAGACATTTTTGATTCATTTTGATACGTAACAGCATATGACCAGACACTATCCCCTTCTTTCACTTTGATAGAAAGGTAATTTTGACTTTCATCTGTACTGAGATTTAATATAAGAAAAATACTTAAAAGTACTGTCATGATTAGAAGCATTAAAACATAATTATTATTTTTTATTAAATTCCTTACTTGCTTTTTAAAATGAGGTCCAATTTGTCCATTTTTCATAAATAATGTTCCTTTCTTTCCTTGGGTTGATTGTTTAATTAGGCATTTCGAATTTGCCCTTTTTATCTCTAATTTTCAAATTCATATAATTAAAGCGAATAACTATCTTTTTTAACCGAAAAACTACTTAAATTTTATTCCTTTAAATTCTATTACCTTTAAATTGCTTTTTTCCTTCTTTTTTATCATCAAGGAATCATCATACCACTTTTTAATAGTCAGTTTATAACTCATTGTAATCTCCCCTATTTGATATTAAGTAAACAAAAATTATCTTCCAGGTATACTAGATTTTTGAATCGTTATAATCCCTTTAACCTCCTATCTTATTTAAAAGTTTACCAACCAACTGGTTATAATATTATTATAGCGAATATATATTAGAAACGCAAGCGCATTATTAATATAATTATAGTAAATAAATATTATTATTCTCTGAATTATATGTTATAATATAGGTAATACAATAGAATAGCTTGACGAGGGTGGACGGTTCATCCCCAGTGTTTTTGAAAGGGGGTGATCCATGTGACAATTTTTCAAAGTCTTGTCTTGATGATAAGCTTTGCAAGTTTAGTAGTAACTATATTGTCATTCAATAAAAAGAAATAGCCACCCTTGACCAAGCTTAGCAGCAGTAGGGTGGCAACTCTCTGTATGCGAACCGCCACTCTTTAATGGCGATTCTATTGTAAAGGTTATAGGGTGTTCCAGCACCCTATAGCCTTATTTTTATTTTATTAACCTTTGTTATTCATTATACACAAATTTTACTAGAAATAAAAAGTATTTAATATAACGGCCATTCGATAATTTCTTTGTACTACGAAAAAACTTTAATCCCTGTATGCTCTTCTAAAGGGACAGATTTTTTCCCTTTCATAAATATGGTGTGACCTATTTTCTTTTCGTACCTCGAGGAAGCAGATCATCTTCGTCATCACAATGATGAAAAAC